>NZ_JBNHEQ010000202.1:50385-115970 GCF_050016015.1 Dapis hubbardiae BLCC-M172 | reverse complement strand
CAGTTAAGTGTTCCCTACCTTTGCTATACAATACCGATGCTACCGGACATGATATCACTCAGATCAAGTTGTGGCGGGCAAGATGCCCGCACTACAAAACTTTGACTATTAATAACTGAATTACCAGAACTTGATATTGGAGGTCTAGTTAAAAAGTCCTATATTCCTAATTCTCAAAATACTAAAAATTATCCAAAAATAAAGCCAAACTTCCGAAAATTAGAACTATTCCCAAGACATATATATAGACAGTTGTTCTTTGAGCCATAGACCATATTTGACTATAACTAAGTTTATGGTTTTGAATCATCATAAAAGCAGGAGGAGCAAAAATAAAAGGCAATATTTTATTCAACAATAACCGAATAAAAAAGTTAATACTCCACAGTCTTTTACCGAGAATATCTTGATTATATTGCCAAGGAAAAGCAGTTTGACTCAAACGAATTAAAGGCTTCATATCTGGAGAACGTAAAGACTCAAATAATGGCAAAGCATCAGAGATAATATCATTAGTTTTAGCAAGTGTTTGATTAAGTATAAACACATCCTCCAAAGCTGAATTTACACCTTGCCCAATATCAGGAGGAAAACAATGCACTGCATCTCCCAATAAAACTATCCCAGGAGAATTATCTGTGTTTGATAATAACAAATGCAACCCAGAACAATATTGAGGGATGGGAAAATATCCACCTTCACTTTTAGCAAAACGCTCTTTTTCTTCCGGTAAAACTATTTCATTTATTGGCAATTGTGGAAAAGCTTTATCGAAAAATTCCGACAATTTTTCAGCATCTTGCAAATTCCAAATTTCATGTTCTGGTTTTCTAATAATATTTGCTGTTCTTGGTTCGTTCGGGTCAGCAAAAGGTAAAATTCCTAGAGATAAAGAATGTTGAGAATCTGAAAATGCTCCACGAATAGCATAAGCCATTGTACAAATTGCCTGTTCAGAATTATTATGGTCTAGGGGAAAATTAGGTGGTAAAGTCAAAACTTTGTATTTTAAACCAGAACTTGCAGAGGGAAAAAACTGCATTTTAAATTTATTGGTTCCAGAATTATCCCACTTATCTAAAGTTTGCCGAACTAGAGAATTAATTCCATCACAACCAACTAACAAATCTGGCTGAAATTGATAATTTTTTTCGTCATTTACTCCTTGAGCAAGAATTGTTAATTTTCCATCCTTGTTGTTAATATCCAGACATTTTGTATTAAATAAAGTCGTAATCTGATTTTGCCAATTTTCCTCAATTTCTTGAAAAAGTAACTGTAGAAAAACTCGACGTTGAAGCCAGTAAGCTGTTTTGCGATTAGGATCTACTGTCGGTAATTTTGATGTTTTACGATTACCATTTGCCTTAATTTCTGTCAGATAAAATTCTGTATTTGGCACACTAACTTTTGCTAACTTTTCAGTTAAACCTAATAGATCGGTGAATTTTTGTCCCCGCCCATCAATTAAATAATTAAATGATTTATCAGGTTCATAAAAATCTGCAGCAGGTCGTTTTTCTAATACTGTAATTTGATGCCAACCACGTTTAGCTAACATTAATGCTGTGGCAAAACCAGCCGGGCCTCCACCGATAATAACTGCGTTTTGGTTTAAGTTTTTTGTTTCTTTAGACATAGTTTTTAGGAAGGAAGAAGGAAGAAGGAAGAAGGAAGAAGGCGATCGCCTAACGCATCACTATTAACTTAAAAATCACATAAGGAATTTTTTCCCAGAGTAGTGGACTGACACATCTAGAATGGTGCGTTACGCTTCACTAACGCACCCTACTGGACTACTTTAGACATAGTTTTTATTTCACCCTAGTTATTGATATAATATAATAGTATAAATAGCAAAGTCAAACCCATGATAGCTAATCAAAATCAATTCTATATTTCTCCAGAAGAATATTTAGCAGGAGAGCGAGAAAGTCCGATTAAACATGAGTATAGACGGGGCAAAATTTATACAATGGTAGGGGCAAAGAAACCCCATATTATTATTGCTAGTAATTTAGTCACAGAACTAAATATTCATCTGCGCGATAATGACTATATTGTACTTACTTCTGATATTAAAGTTCGACTAGAAGAAGCTAACTGTTATTATTATCCTGATGTGGCAGTAACTTGTGATAAACGGGATTTAAGTTCAAATGAAGACTTTATTATTTATCCTTCTTTAATCATAGAAATTTTGTCTCCAAGCACAGCTAACTTTGATAGAGGAGGGAAATTTGCTGATTATCAAACAGCTACAAGTTTACAAGAATATGTATTAGTTAGTCAGTCTCAAATGAGTATAGAATGTTTTCGAAAAAATGAACAAGGAATCTGGGTTTCTCAAACTTATAGCAGGGGAGAAAAAGTAAATTTTGCTAGTCTAGATTTTAATTTTCAGATTGAATTAATCTATCGAAAAGTTCCTGGTGTAGCTTTACAGGCAAGTTAAAAGTCATTTCAGTTATCAGTTGTCTCCGTTGATATTTTTGCCATCTCAGTTGAGGCTTGATACCTCTAAAGTCTTAATAGACATCTGGTGGAAAATAAATAAGCCTTTTAGTTATATTAGCTAAAGAAAGAAAAAGTCACCATAAAAAATTCTTTTCCTGCCTTTTTCGTAAAAATATCTTACCTGTTCCCTGTTCCCTGTTCCCTACCATGCGCAAAAAATCTATATCTTTTTCACGCCTAGGTTTAATGCATGACTGTTGACTTTTTGTTGTGTTAAACTTAAATCACAGTATAGTAGTCCGCGCTTTGGAAGATTGGCAAAAGACTAAGGAATGAGAATAATATTATTTACAGAGGTTAAATTGCCTAAGTTTCATATCGTCTGATATCATACAATTGTTATTCGCTGAAATCTTCAGTTAGAATATCACTATACATATTAAAAACCTACTTATTGCTAAACTATTATGAAATTTATCAGTCCTAAAATTGATTATGCCTTTAAAAAAATATTTGGTTCTAATCAATCTCAACAAATACTTATCAGTTTTCTGAATGCCATTATTTATGATGGTAAAGAAATTATCAAATCTTTAACAATTAACAATCCCTATAATCCCGGTAAAGTAGAATCTTTAAAAGATACTTATTTAGATATTCGAGCTACATTATCTGACAATTCAATAGTCATTATTGAAATGCAAGTTTCTCAGATGCAAGCCTTTGATAAACGGGTAGATTATAATTTGTGTAAAACTTATGCTAATCAATTAGAAAAAGGTGAACTTTATTTTCTGCTAAATCCAGTAATAGCTGTGACAATTACTGATTTTAAGATGTTTGATGAACTTCCCGAAGTGGTCAATAGATTTGTGTTTAAAGAGGAGAGAGAAAATGTTGCTTATATAGGGGAAAATTTAAAATTAATATTTGTGGAATTGCCAAAATTTCAGAAAAAATTAGAGGAATTAGAGAGTTTAATTGATAAGTGGATTTTCTTTTTAAAAGAAACTGCTAGTTTGGATATAATTCCCGAACCTTTAGGGGAAGTGCCAGAAATTGAACGCGCTCTAAATATTGCGAATCAGGCTAATTTCAGTAGGGAAGAATTAGAGGAATTTGATCGACGAGCGATGATGTTGCAAGATGAGAGAGGGAAAATAAATTATGCGAAAGAAGAAGGTAGAGCAGAAGGTCGTACTGAAGGAATAAACATAGGGGAATTAAAAATAGTAATGTCTTTAATTAATCAACGTTTTGGAGAGGTCGATCAAGATATTAGCGATCGCCTTTCTAATTTAAAGAGTGAAAATTTAGAAAGTTTAGTTAAGGCACTTTTTGATTTTAATAGTCTAGCAGATTTATTGAGTTGGTTGGATAATCTATAAATTCAGTTATCAGTGATCAGGTATCATCGAGAAAAAAAGAGAAGGGTAAACTCCATAATTTATGTAGGGGCGGGTTTCACAAGAAATTTATGAGCATGAATATTAAATTAAATAAACCCGCCCCCATGCCCCCAACCCCTGTAGGGGCGGGTTTCACAAGAAATTTATCGGCATGAACGTTAAATTAAATAAACCCGCCACCAGATGCACTGGTTGGGGCGGGGCGGGTTTAGAGAAGTCAATCAGTTATAACAAGATTCTTGGAAAAACCCGCCCCTACAAATCGCACTGATAACTGATAACTGATAACTGATAACTGATAACTGAAAAAACCCGCCCCTACAAACTTCCTTCCTACAAATGAACTTGAAAATACTGACGATATAACTCACACCTGGGATAACATTTATTATGCTCCCATTTCACCAAACCTAAACTATCTAATTTAAAACCTAACATTCCTGTTAACTGCCCGCTAGAATTTTCAGAAATCACATTTTTCATCGCTTCAACTAACTCTGAATATTCTTCTAAATTCCACAAATGTCGTCGCAAATGGTCGCTATAAATTCCGGTTTCACTCGTTACATTTTCCGGTAAATCTGACAGAGTTAAATCTTGTTTAGAAATATGATATAGTGCCACCCTAACTAAATAAGGATGACCGCCAACAATTGCCATTAATTTCTCAACTTCTTGTTCAGACCAATTCAAATTATGTCGCGATGCTAAATCCTGAACTTGCTGTTGATTAAATTCCGGTAAATCTATAGGTAATCCCACATTAAAAGGAGATTGATTAATATTCATCGGAATATAAACTTCAGTAGAATGTACCACCAACAACCTTAACTTTTTCCAAATAGCACGTCGCTTTGATTCCTCATGCCAAGCTCGCAATAATCCTAAAAAATCTTCGGCAATATCAGGATATTGAAAAACTCGGTCAATCTCATCTAAACCCAATACTAAAGGATTATCTATTTGTGCTAATAAATACTTCTCAAAATAATCCTTACAATTAACTTTACTGCCAAAAATATCATCCCAATAATCATCTAATTGATTAGGTAAACGTAACTCCCTTCCCACATAAGCACAAAACCATTTTAAGAATTGTTCAAGATTACTAAAAACCTCTTTATCTACTAACTGAAAACTCAACGGTACAGTCCGATATCCTGACTGAGCAGCATGATGCAAAATTCTTGCCATTAAAGAAGTTTTACCCATCTGTCGTGGCGCTTTAATTCTTATTAAACCACTCGGTTGTAATATAGTTTGATAACAACGTTCTTCAATAGGTGGGCGTTCGATATAAAAAGTAGATTCTACATCAATTTGTCCCCCCGGTATTTCAGGTTCCGCAGAGGGTAAAGGAGGGCGACTTGCTGACACAATGCTACTAATTTCTTCAGGGGGGCGAGTTTCTTCTTGCTCCTCTACTTCCGGCGCAACATTTCCCGGTGGAGCAGCTAACAAAGTCAAAACTTCCCTCAAAATAACAACACTATCTTCAGGCGATCGCCACTCCCGTTGTTGAATGCGATAGAGATAACCGCGCAAGTCATGGTTAAGAGGTGTACTGAGAGAAAAACCTACCCGAATTGGCAAAATTACAGGTTTACGGTCAGGTCGAGAAAATTGCAATTCCCTAGCAAGTTGTACTTGATAGGTGAGCAACTCACTTTGCGCCGACTGAGGAGGCAAAAACAACAGTAAATAGTCACATCGTTTCAACTCTTCATTAATTCGGCGAAACCAATTTTCTCCCAGACGAATATGATCTGCTCCCATAAACACCTGATGACCAGCAGCAGTCAGAGCAGTTTCAAACTGTCGCGCCAATTCTTGATCTGGGTCTTGACTGCGATAACTGATAAAAACTTGGGAACTATTTTGATTGACTATTTGTTCGTTATCTAGTAGAGGTAATAGTTCCCCCAGAGTTCCTGACTCTGTTTGAGATGAACCTTGTTTTCCCGAACGGTGGTCAGTTTCATCTAATGTTAGACCAAAGGTGGCAAAAAGCTGTTGAATTTTGCTGAGGTCTGCACCGACTCGCCCCTGTCTAATTTTACTGATAGTGTCGGAACCAACTCTAGACTCTGCTTCAATTTCTGCCAGAGTACCTCTAAGGTTATATTGCTGTTTCCATTCTTCAATAGCTTCATTTAATTTTTTCAGTCCAGAAGTTGTGAGAATTCGTCCGCGATCGCGTTTTGATTTTTTTTCCATTATCTATAATTATATTGTTATTTAGGACTTATACAGCAACCATACCTGTAGTAGACTAACACAGCTTAAATGGAATAGTAGGGGCGGGTTTTAGTTGCAATTTTCATGCTCACCCTAAGATTAAATAAACCTGCCCTAATGCACAAAATTAGTCGTGTTAGTCCACTACTGGAATGACACATCTAAAATTCTGCGTTACATCATTAGGGGGGGGCGGGTTTATCTAACTTTAAGTGAAAGCTCGTTAATTTAACGGGGAAACCCGCCCCTACTTGCACTATTTAAAGTGTGTCACTGTAGTAGGATGTTTTGTAACCCACCTTAAACCACAGAAGTAGGTAGAACAGATAATTTTCCATAACTCCTGTAGTTATTATTTTAAGTGTAAGTGATTTTAACGAAGATAACTAATTTTTTCTAATTTAAGGAAGTTAACTAATTAATCAAATTTTAACTGCTACTCTTTTCAAACTAGACTACCCAGACAATTCTAACTTTTCCAGATTTTTTTCAGCTTTTTTAATTAACTCCCTAATGTTCTCCACAATAACTTGTTGATTTTTTTAAACTATAGGAGTACAAAATAGAAAATCAGATATGAAAAAATTTATTCATAGTTCAATTTCTACTCTTGTAACAACAATATTTTTGAGTATCAATTATTTGACTCCTGCCAGAGCAAATTTCACTTTTGATGAGGTAGAAATTGACCAAAATCAAGTTATTGCCATGGCAATTCCTCTAAATGATTTACAAGAATATTCTGGTTATAAACTGATGATTTTAGAGCAGCGTTCTAATGAAAGACCTTGTTGGAGAGAAAGCGAAACTGAATTATATCCAATTTTAGTTGAACCTTTACTTTCAAACTTGAATTTTGCTGGAATTTGTGAAGAAGCTACTGATAATAATGATTATTCAATACGGGTAGATGATAATGATTTATCAGTGAGTCATAGATTAATTTTGGAAAATGTTGGTGATGAAATTAAATTATTTGGTATTTCTCTAACAGGGGATAAAAATTTGATTGGTAGAACTCGCGGAATAAGTGATGGAATAATGAAGATTTTTCTCGAACCAGGTTGGAAATTTACTAAACGTAGTTATGAGGAAAAAGTTCTTGGTCATTTTTATTTTAGTTATGATAGTTTTACTGCGAAACAAGATGCTGTGGAGCAAAAAATAGCTGAGATTGAAGCTCAAATTCCAGATTTTTTAGAGATGGATAATAATCTAAATAGGGAGCAGGAAGTAGGGAGCAGGGAGTAGGGAATAGGGTTGTTAGGAATAAGTATTAATCGCGCTTAATGCCTAGAATCGTTAAAAAAATTTATCTTACTTATTTATTACTTAATAACTAAAGTCTTCAGGAAGGATAGCGTTATTTTTGAGAATTGTTATTATACACCAGATTCCAGATTAATTTCGTACAACTGACAAGGTAAATATTTTTTCCTTTTTCCGTATTCTATTCCCCATTTTATCTACTTCCTAAAAACATCAATATATGTACTTCCTAAAGTAGGAAAATACTGTAAATAAAATTTCACAAAAACCATGAAGCTAAAATTGATGAACCAAAGCCAAATTTCTAACTTTCCTCAGAAAAAAAAGAATGATTTAGAAACATTTTTAGAGCTAGTTGAACTTAATTTAGTGATTCAAGAAATAGAGTATTTTACAGGAGATGATTGGTTATCTCTATGTGGTGATATTGACAGTGGAGAAATTTATCGAAGCTGGTTTGTTTGGCAAGATACAGAAGTTACTCAAGATTGGGAAGCTTACGATCATGTTACTAATCAACGAATTATTGCCAGTAACCGGACTCTATTAATAGCAAAAATTGATGAAATAGAAAATGGGAGAAATAATTAATTATGACAAGTTTAGAAATAATAATTTTTACTTTAATACCAACTATAGCTTGGGTAATTGGAATTGTATTTGCTCCAGTTGATAAGTTTTAAGCGCTACGCGCTAGGGAATAGGGAATAGGGAATAGGGAACAGTAGACTCTTAAAGGTTTCCAGGATTGATAACTGTCCTAAGCTTAATGCGTAGTGCTATAAAATTTGCAGTTTGTAGGTGAGTTTGACAAAGAACATTTCACTAGAAAATTTAAAAACTTCAGTGTCATTAATTTACCAGATAATTAATTTAGCTTTAATATTTTCGGGCATTTACTATTTGAGGAATCACGCGCAAAATCTGCAATTTTTTCTGGTCCTGACTTTTGCAAATGTTTCAACAATTCACTACTTTCTGTCAATAATTTATCAACATTAATCTCAAAATAATCAGGGTGATAATAATTCAATTTCTTAATACCTTCCCCCAATAACATAACAGCACCACGCCAATTTTCATTCCCTGCATGATAAAGTCCTACTGCTATTTGTAAAATCCCTTGATAAAAAGTGCGTTCTGGTTCTCCAGCTTCCAGCCATAAAGCCTCAAGAGTATCATGGCATTTGTAGAATTCTTGTTCGTTAAATTCTGCTATTCCCTGCCAAAACTCTTGAGGGATTTTTTCTTGTTCAGAAGTCATTATTATTAAGTCAAAAATCTTTCATTAAAAAGTAAATTGAATTGAATATAGCGTTTCTCTGTCACTGTGAAGTAGAGTATTTTTTCTTTACCGAATAATTAAGGTTTAAAGCATCTCATGATCAAAGAGAAACAATGAATTTATTTTCCTTTTATATCAATCCTCTTCCTTTTAGGGAGAGGTAATTATCAATTATCTATTATCAATTATCCATTATTGAACTGCTCCTTATTCCCTGTTAAAGTTTTCCCTAAAAAAACGAATTTTATACCTCACTCAGAGATGGGAATTGCTATATCAATAATCCAAATTTTTTCTCTCTTTCCTTATTATTTTTCTACCCAATGTTGCGTAAAGGAGAGAAGCAAGTTATGGTGAATATTTTCAGAAGAAGGAAAAAGGAAAATAAATTATCCTTGTTCATAGAGACGATATTTGTTTTTAGCTAACGCCGAGATTAAAAGGGAAGTTTGGTTCACTCAAAACTTTTAACTAAACCTTCTTCCTTCTTCCTTCGAGTTTTCAACCTACATGGTTGCTCTAGTTGACTCTAAATCTTCTTGGGTAATTTCTTGTTGTTCACCAGCAAAATCATTATCTGGGGTTAAAAACAACATACAATGACATTCTTTGCGCTCCCGCATTGGTACACAAGGACAATTCCAATAGGTAGCTTTTACCTCTGCTTCTTTATCTTCATAATGACGACATGGACATAAAGGAGCGCCCAATTCATCCTTATGTTTAGCTAATCCTTCAATTACCACAGCAGTAACTGAAGGATCTACACAAAAATAAGTATTTGTATTCTTAGCATACTTTTCAGAGAACTTTTTCATCGCCTCCAAAGATTTTTCACTAGATAATTTCTTGTTTTCTGTAGTCAGGGTCATAATATATGTTTGTTATGGTGCTGATATTAGTTAGTTCCATTAATTTTACTACATAAAGCCATTTTCGGGGGCAAATCAAATTAAAAATTTCCAGACTTAATTTTTTGACTTGTATACTATATATAGTTAAATTTGTCAATCAAAGTAGATTATACCATTGCCAATTTAACTTTTAATTTGAGAGTAGTTGATAACCTGGAGTAATTTCAAATATTTGGAGCAATTTGAATGTTAACTAAGCACCTATTTAGTAGAGATATAGAAGTAGGTTTTAAAAGTAAAAAAATGAAGATAATTTTACTGGTTCTAAGCTCTTAAAAGAGGAACATTTTTTTGATTGATTAAAAAGCAGAAAAACCAACTTGAATACCAAGCTTTTGACGTGATCACGAACACATGAAGGTAAATTGCATCCAGCAAATTTATGTTGAATTACTCAACACTATATTTTACTCCAATTTAACGTTATCTAATAGTTAGACTGAAGTTGAAATTCTAAAGGTTGATTAGAACTAATTTCCAAACCAGAACAATGTTGAACTTTTGGTATTTCTGCTGCGGAAGAAACAGACTCATCTAACCACAATAACCATCTACTTCCAGGAGGAAGAGAAGTCAAACTAAGTGAATTTTCAGTCAACCAAAGTAAAGACCTTTCCGGTGGTTTTCCTGCCACAACTTCTTCCCCAAACTTAACCCCAGCTAAGGTTTGCAACACAGCTAAATTACCATGAACTAACCCAGTACCAGCCGTCCAAAGTTGAACATTTAGCATAGACCGGTTAACATAAAAATATAAAGAAGCAGCAGCAGTAACCGCAGCTTCAAAACGATCGGGTTGCCAGTTAGCAGCACTATCAAGACAAATTATAATTTCTTCTCCTCCTCTAGATACCTCTAGTTCCCGAACCCGCAACTCGCCATAACGCGCACTACTTCGCCAGTGGATCAAACGACTAGGGTCTCCAAACCGATATGGTCTTAATGTCCGAGTTAGTCCTTCCGAAGCCATTTGATAACGACTATGTTCGTAAAGTTGACGACTATTTTCTTGACCAAGTTCATCTATTATCGGGCAACTGCTCAGGGGTAAAACGGTAGGATACACAATAGCAGTAGCTTTAGCATTGCGACTACGACGACACCAGAATAAACCTAGAGGTGCTGCGGTTCTCAGTTGCAGATAATGCCATCTATATATACCCCTTTTTTTGGTAGGGAGATAGTAAACCCAATGGTAAGTATCTTTAGCGGGGATAACTTCTATTGCTTGTTTGACTGGTTTCCCTAAGACAAAAGGAATATCATCTTGGAGTTGCAGTAAAGCTAGTGGTTGGTTTGTAGAATTTTCTATTGTTATGGCGATCGCTAAAGTGTCACCCACGGTTATAGGTTGAATAGGATGACGGCGTACTTTTATTTGACGTAGCGATCGCCCTGGTAAAACAGCACCCATTCCTAACAACGCAAAACTCATACCACTAATTACATATAACCATCCTGCCATTGTATTAGTAGCGGCACCGAAGAAAAATATTGATAATGTTCCGAGTAAACCACCTGCGTAAGCTGGTTTTACCCAGTTAGTTTCTAGCCAGTCGGATATTTTGTAATAAATTTTCATCTAAATTAGTTTTATTATTTTTGATTAAGACTTATATTATTTCTGGATAATAAATGATAAAAAAGTTTTTGTTTGTAGTATTGCTCTAGCCCAAACTCTAGATAGGACTAAAGTCCTACTACGAGCTTTTATTAATTATTTCCCCCTATTCCCTATTTTAAGAATAATTTTACCAATCTAATCCTTCCTCATCATCTTCTACTTTATCAAATAGAGATAACTGTTTGATGTCTTGGGAAATTACATAAGTATTGGATTGATTTTCTGAAATTATTTTTCCTTCTGTTTTTGCTGTTTTTAACCAATCTTGTAATTGACTAATATTTACGCTTAACTTTGTGGCTAAATCTTGATCTGTTTGTGGTTTCTCTAAGTTCTCAAGTATGATTGGCAATACTGCTTCATAAATATTTAATTGCTGTGTTGAAGTTTGATGGTTTTGATATTGTTTAGTTTCGGCAGTAATTCTATAATTTACTGGATTTTTAGTTTTGATTATTTTTTCTTCAGCACAAGCTTGATTTAACCAATTGCGTAATTGACCAACTCTGACTTTTAATATTTTACTTAAATCTTTTTCATTGTGTGGCTGTTTTAAATTTTCTAGTATGATAGGCAAGACTTTTTCATAAATAATTTGATTAGTTATTTCAGAAATAGATAAATTCGATTTTATTTCAACTTTTGATTTAATTCTTTTTGCAGATATATTTAGCGGAGTTTCCAAATCTGTCAATGAATTATTTTCTGGCAGATTTGACTGAGTTGTTGATACTGATAAAAGTTCCTTTAAATTACTATTCCATGGTTCTATAGGAAAAGATTTTGCTCCTCTATCTAAAAGTGCTTGATTTCCTTCTTTAACTTGTCCTTCTACTTTCACAAATACAGGTATTTTCTGATATTTATTTAAAACCTCTGTAGCACCTGCCCAAGTACCACCCTTATTTAAACTACTACTTACAACTAAAGCATAATCAGATAAAGCATAAATATATTTATTCCGACCCATTGCATTACCAACATTAAATCCGGCATTAGGGTCATAAGTAGAAATTAAAGTTAGTTTACCAGACCTAATACTGTCACGATATTTTCTAGAAACAGATGCTTTATTTAAACTATCTGCCAAAACTCCAATCACAGTACCACCAACTTCTAAAGTTCCTAACATTGCTTCTTGGTCTATCCCTTTTGCACCCCCAGAAATTATATTAATTCCTTGAGATGCACAAACTTTTCCGATTTTATTTGTATATTCAATTTCTTCTTCATTAATATCACGAGAACCAACTATGGCTAATCCACCTGCTTTTAATAATTCTATATTTCCTACACCATAAATAATTACTGGCGCTAAATGTTGGAGATTATGCTTCAATTTTATCGGATAATTTTGCTCGCTTCTTGTGATAATCCATAAACCTTGATTCACCCATTTTTCCACAGTAATAGCTAAAATCCCACCTCTTTCTAATAAAGCTATTAACCGCTCATAGTTTAATTTTTTATCATTAATTTTTGGCAGTATATCTAATCCCTTTGCACTTAGTAAATCTCCTGGTCTGAGTTGATTTTCGATTAAAATTTTTGCAAGTCTATTATACTCACTTAGGGTTAAAGGTTCTGGATAGAAATTTCTATTTTCACCAAAGCTAGCACATAATAACATAATTGCTTGTGCGTCTGGAGATAAAACATGATTAGACATTTTTTTTCTGATAATTTTTAATTGCTTTAGGGAGTAGGGAGTAGGGGAGTAGAGGAAGTAGGAGAGTAGAAAATCAGAAAAACAATTGTACCTTATAACTGTAGAAATTGCTAAGTATCTATGCAAAATTAATTACATATTCTGTTGACTCCCTGTTCTCCATTCCCAGTTAAATGTTCCTTCTATCAACCAGGAAATTAATTTTGCACGACTACTTATATGTAAATAGGTTAGGACATTTATAAATACTCAAATTCAGTCATGGATTACTTTTAATGTAAGCATTCAGGCATCAGCTATTAGCTATCAACTATTGCTTCTAGTTTTTTATGGAAACTTTATTATACCAATTCCCATGCATTAATACTATACTTGATTAACACTTCAGTTATTAAGTAATTACCTTAGTATAATTACCTTTTTGCTTATTTGAGGCAAGTTAATGTTAATTATTCTTATCTTTACTTCTCCCGTACGGACGTTGCATAACAAAAATGCTAACGTCCCTACACTCCCCTACTCCCCTACTCAATCAAATGTAGAAAAGTTTTTGAGAAATGGTATTATACGGTTCCCGATAAATCAGAAATTTTATTTTACTATAAAAGCTAGTTTTCAAGTCTATATTTGTTTAAATATCTTCCTTAAGCTTGAGGTTTTTGTTGCTGTGTACCATTCCGCAGGAATGGCTGACAGCTAATAGCTGAATACTTACCTTGTAATTTTTAACTTTTAACTTTTGACTTTTGACTTTTGAATTTTAAGTTGATAGTTGATTCATGGCTAAAGTTAATGGAAAAACTTTACCACTACCAGCTCTTCTTAACAATGCTGTAACCACAGTAAAAGTCCATCTTGAGTCTACAACATCATCTACTAAAAATACATTTCCCCTCATTCCTGACCAATGATTAATTTCAAAAGCACCGTCTAAATTATGAGCTTGTTTGTAACTATTACTCATTTCTTTTTGTAGTGAAGTATGATGAATTTTTATGACACACGGCACAAAGGGTAAACCTAATTTTTTAGCCAGACTTTGAGCAAAATTAGGAACAAGTTCCGGACGATTTAAAGAAGGAATACAAGTTACCCAAGTGGGAAAAGGTTGAGGTTGCCAACGTTTAATCATTTCGTATGTAGCTTGAACTAATCTATTGCTAAAATGGTTATCTGTGTATTTACCTTTTTTCACAAGTTCTCCCCAACCAGCATCATTCCAAAGAGAAAGCGATCGCCCAACTTCTGCTCGTAATTCTGGAGAAATATTGCCGTTGAAATTATAAGTGGATAAGGCATCTTTCGGCCATTTTTTCCGAGGTTCAATAATTTGTTCGCTACTGCGTAAAAATTTTACTGCTTCTGTCACAAATTTTGAGGAAACATTCTCTGAAAAAATTGGTTTTCCTAAGCAAATAGCACATTTACCACAAGGGTGAGGATTTGGGTCATCTAATTCTTTTCTAAGAAATTGCATTAAGCATTTTTGACTCTCCATATAATCCCACATTCGAGCTTGTTCTTGACGACGTATTTGAGTCAATTTTTCTATTTTTTCTGTGTTTGTTTGATAATTAATTGGAGTTGCATAATACTTTGAACCGATTTTTTTTACTGGGGATGGAGTCTCAATAGACAATAGCTTCAAAACTTTATTTATTTGCCCATTAGTTAGGTTTAAATGTTCCTCTAACATCGGAATTGAAAGACCATCTTCAGCTTGATTTAGTGCATTTAAAACAGCTTGATTATGAGCTTCTGGAGGAAAAGCAGTCTGAATAAAATAATTAGTAATTTCTTCATCTTCTGCACCACTTAAAAGAATACCATAAGCATTTTCTACTGCTCTACCCGCACGTCCTACTTGTTGATAATAATGTACCACTGAACCAGGACGTTGATAATGAATAACAAATCCTAAATCTGGTTTATCAAAACCCATTCCTAGAGCTACAGTTGCCACTAATGCCTTAACTTCATTATTCAATAATTGCTGTTCTAATTCTTCTCGCTCTTCTGTCTCTTTATTACTATGATAAGCTGCTACATTTATTCCTTGAAACTTCAACCAGTTAGTAACTCTTTCGGCATCTCTCACAGTTAAAGTGTAAATAATTCCACTGCCAGGAATATTAGGTAAATGTTCTGCTAACCATCCTAAACGAGCAGGAGGAAATGATAAATAAATATTTTGTAATTGGAGACTATCTCTAGTTAATGAACCTCTAGATATTTTCAGATTTTCACCTAGCTGAACAACAATATCATCCACAACTCGATTATTAGCAGTAGCAGTAGTAGCAAGCACAGGAATATTTTGTGGTAAAGCTTGTAAAATTCTGACAATGCGTCGATAATCTGGACGAAAATCATGCCCCCAATCAGAAATACAGTGAGCTTCATCAACTACAAATAAGCCGATATTTTTAGCTATAGGAATTAGGATATTTTCTCGGAAGTTTTCATTTGCTAATCTTTCTGGGGAAATTAACAAAATATCTACTTTTCCTGCACTTAAATTATTTTCTACTTTTTCCCATTCTTCCGAATTGCTGGAATTAATTGTTTGAGCGTTAATTCCAATTCGTTCTGCTGCGGAAATTTGATTTCGCATTAATGCTAAAAGGGGAGAAATTAATAAAGTTATACCTTTCCCTTTATCTCGAAGTAAACGAGTAGCTAAAAAATAGACAAAACTCTTTCCCCAACCAGTACGTTGCACAACTAAAAGACGACTTTGATTTTGAGTAATAGCTTCTATTGCTTCCCACTGACCATCACGAAATTCAGCACTGGAATTATTTAAAGCCTGTCTGAGTAAAAATAATGCCTTTTGTTTATTTATATTTGTCAATTTATACTCCTAAAATTATTCCCGAAAATTATTAATTATTAATTAAATAATTCAGTTTAAAAGCCAACCCTTTCAAATTGAAAAGTTTTGATATTTCTCTTATCTAAAATAAATAGTTTGTTGACAAAGTTTAGGATTTTAATTCATTATCAATTATCAATTATCCATTATCCATTATTAATTATTCCACCCTACTCCCTAATTTGCTAAAATACTTCAGTAACTATTAATATATCTATAATTGTGATTGCAATTTATCCAGGCAGTTTCGACCCTATTACCCTCGGTCACATAGACATTATAGAACGAGGCTGTGAGCTGTTTGAAAAAGTGATTGTGGCCGTACTGCGAAATCCTAGTAAGACCTCTTTATTTACCATTGAGCAGCGTTTAAATCAAATTAGCCATTCCACAGAACACTTACCTAATGTAGAGGTAGCCAGTTTTGATGGTTTAGCGGTAAACTATGCAAAAATGCGACAGGCTAAAGTCCTGATTCGAGGTCTGCGGGTTCTTTCAGATTTTGAAAAAGAATTACAAATGGCCCACACAAATAAAACCTTATCGTCTGAAATAGAGACAGTTTTTTTGGCTACCTCTAACGAATATAGTTTTTTAAGTAGTAGTGTAGTTAAAGAAATCGCCATTTTTGGTGGCTCAGTAGATCATCTTGTTCCTCAGCACATTGCTATTGATATTTATAAATGTTACGACAAAACTCAGCCAATATTGAACCAGAGGTAAATGGACAAAATGTCGAGGGTGAACCCACCAGTGCTTCTCCTGGAGTAGATATCCAGAGAGAACTAAATCGACTGGAGGAGATTATTCTCGATAGTCCTAGAATACCTTTTGTAGGACGTACTTTAATAGATGAAGAACAGTTATTAGACCAACTAGATATAGTACGCCTGAATTTACCAGTTGCTTTTCAGGAAGCAGAAATGATAGTTCGACATAAGGATGAAATCCTTCAAGAAGCTGAACTTTATGCGGAAGAGATTATTGAAAATGCTGAACAACGAGCTGACCAAATTTTAAATGAAATGGGTCTTGTGCAGCAAGCTAAAGTAGAAGCAGATCAGCTCAGAAATCAAGTTCAGCTAGATTGTGAAGTGATTCAACAAGCTACTATTGCTGAAATTGAACAAATTCGCTATCAAGCTCAACAAGAACTTGAAGAAATGAGAGCTAGAGCGATCGCCGAATGTGATGAAATTCAGAATGGTGCCGATGACTATGCAGATCATGTGCTTGATAGTATTGAACAGCAGTTAACGGATATGCTCAAGGTGATTCGTAATGGTCGTCAACAATTAGGAGGAGATGGAAATTATGAAAGTTTAGGAACGCCATTAAATCCTGAAGCATGATTAATAATGGGGTTATTAATTGTTAAATCAGGACTTAGTTTACTCCTAAATAAAATTCAGAAACCGGGTCATTTCAGTTATCAGTTATCAGTTAACAGTTATCAGTACCTCCGACTTTAGTCCTATGCTTTATAAACATCTTTCTTAACATAAAACTTGACAAAAAATAGAAGTTATATGTTAGTCTGACGTCCGCTTTTTACGGAGAAAAGTGTCTAATTCAATATACTTTTTTGAGGAATGTAGACAAGATTCTTACTCCCCACTCTCCCCACCCTCCTATAAGGGTTTCAGGAGTTCCTTATAAGGGATAGGACTTTAGTCGGAGGCTTGAAATACTGAGTTAAATATTTTTTTATCCCCTGAAAAGGCTATGCTTTATCAACATCTTTATGAACATAAAATTTGATAAAATAGACAAGTTATGTATCAGTATTTCCCTAGTTTGTATTGGAGAAAAAGTATATTTAAAGTACATTTTTTTTTGATAACTTAAGTAGTTTTGCAGTTTTGCGTAACTACTATTAGGAGAGACTTTAAACTTTTGGGGATTAATTATCAATTATCCATTATCCATTGGTAAATATAAATATTATAAGTTCATCATAAAATTATCCCGGTTTCCCCAAGGAAAAAATCAAATAAATGTGGCAATTGTTAAACTGGCATCGTTGTTTAAGTAGAAATTGTTAATTGCGACGATAATTTCGATAAGTTTGGTAAAAACAAATAGGTTAGATAAAATCCCGTAGCATCGGTATAATTAGATAGTTAATCTAGTAGTCAGGAGTCAAGAGTGAAGATGATTTAGAAATATTTTTCTTGGCTGAAGATGGAAAACTTTTTATACCGAATTAAGCGGATTTTATCTTATAGGTAAAGAAAAAAACTGTACCTCATAATGTTTGAAAAACTATCTATAAATTTAGAGAAAACTTGTCTTTATTTTTATACTTCACGACTTACGAACAGGCAAGAACCCTAATGCTAGTAACTTTCTTCTAGAAATAAAATGATTACAGAAAAGTTTCGTCGCCAGCTCCGCCAAGAAGCGAAACTATGGCAAACAGAAGAATTAATTGATGATTATCTCTATCAACAATTATCAGACCGTTACCAATTTGATTCTTTAGAAAAAACTGCTAGTTCTCGTTTTATTACTATCTTAATTTCCCTGGGTGGTATTCTCCTGGGATTAGGTATAATAACTTTCGTTTCTGCTAACTGGCAACAATGGTCACGAGAAGTAAAAACACTCCTCTTATTAACTTTATTTATCGGAGTTAATACCACTGGTTTTTATCTCTGGCGACAGCCAAATACTCTACCTAATACTACCAATAAAAAACAAAAGTTAGGTCACGGACTATTAATATTTGGGGCATTAATTTTAGGGGCAAATATAGCACTAATGGCTCAAATGTTTCATATTGGTGGTTCTCCCTACGGACTATATATTGTTTGGGGGTTAGGAGTTTTATTAATGGCTTATAGTCTACAACTAAAATCTCTGGGAATTATTTCTATTCTGTTAATAGGATTAGGCTATTTAATGGGGTTCTTAAATGTATTTTCCCTTGGAGAATCTTCCTGGTTACATTTCATAATCAAATATATGTCTGTGGTAGGAGTATTTTTGTTTATTCCCCTTGCTTACTGGTGTAATTCTAGAATAATTTTCTTTCTATCTATATTACTAATATTTCCCGCTTTAGAAATTAGTATACTTAAAGTTTTTATTATTTTAAATTTCAATTATGGTTTATGGGGAGCGATCGCCTTAACTTTACCTCCAGCTTTATTCTGGGGATATGACGATATTCTCTTGCCTAAAGTAGATAGCAGAATTTTTCAAACTCTAGCAAGAAATTTAGCTATTTGGTATTTGAGTATTGGATTTTTCTATTTATCTTTTCGAGCAATTTGGCAGAATATTCCATTAATAAATTTTTCTGAGACATCATCAGAAATACCAGAAATGCAATGGTTAACTTTAGTTGAAGTTCTAGTATTTCTGGGATTAACTATTTGGGAATGGTTGTATTTAGCACGACCAAATAAAAGAAATTCTCAGAGTTGGCAATTAGATTCTGTTAGTAGTGTAGTTTTAGGTTTTATTGTTGTCACAGCAATATTATGTTTCTGGCATTTGAGTATTAATAAAATTCCAGAAATAGCAACTTTTGTTATTAATATAGAGATGTTTCTTTTGTCAGCAGGCTTAATTAGGATTGGATTAGCACGAGGAATTAGAGGCACTTTTTGGGGAGGTTTAGTATTGTTGACTTTACAAATTGTTAGTCGGACTTTTGAGTATAATACTGGATTATTACTGAAGTCTTTTGTATTTATTTTATGTGGTGTAGGAGTAATAGCTGCTGGTTTATGGTATGAGCGTCATTTATTATCAGAAGAGGGAGTAGAGAGTAGGTTTCATAATGGATAATGGATAATGGATAATGAAAACTATCTCTAATTATCAATTGCTAAAGAGGCTTTAAACTTCTGGGGCTTAATTATCAATTATCCGTTAGTAAATAATTGATTTTTGCTTTCTTCTTTCTTCTTTCTTCCTTCTTTAATCGGAGAATTAACATGAAATTTTCTAACCCTTTTAATCAAACCAATTTATCAACTAAAAATCAGGATAATACTGAAGAATTAAGTTTACCTAAAGCTGAAACAACAAATGTAAAGCAAATACCTGTTTGGCGGTTTGTTTTGCCTTTAACTTTGCAATTAGCATTAATTTTGTCAGTTCCTGCTCAAGCTATTTACACTCACATTACAGGTAGAACAGTTATTTTACAAACTGCTCCTGTAGACCCTTATGATTTTTTGCGGGGTTATTATCAAGTATTAAGTTATGATATTTCTACCAAAAATAATTTGAGTAAACTTCCAGGTTGGGAGCAATTTGAATTGGAAACTTCGGGCAGATTTTCTTCAAATAATCAAACTAATATTTATGTAATTTTAGCTGCACCTGAAAAAATAGAAAACTCAGGTATTCCAAAAGTTTGGCAACCTGTAGCGGTAAGTGCGAAAATGCCGGAAAATTTGCCAGATAATCAAATAGCTATTCAAGGAAAACTTGATGGTTGGAGAGTTAAATATGGTTTAGAAACTTATTATATGCCAGAGGATAAACGAGAAAGAATTAATCAGAATATTTCGGAAGTACAACGTAGTGTTAATTCAGAAGAAGAAATACCTTTTGTCGTAGAAGTAAAAGTTAATTCTCAAGGTAAAGCTGTACCTATAAGTTTGTGGGTAAGAGAACGAAATTATAAGTTTTAACCTAAGCATTCAGCAGTCAGCTATCAGCTATCAGCTTTTTGAACTGCCGAAATTTTCGGCATTTATTTCCCATTGACAATTTCTCTATATATCTTTGGGTTCTCCATTGTAAAACCTCGACTCTTTCTAAATCTACAACCAACAATTTCATCTGAATAAATTTAATAATTGCATTTTTGGAACGGATAAAAATAAATTTATGTTGTTTGCCTACCTTGCCTAACATTGCTAGGGTGGGTAAATGTTTTGGTTATTTATTATTAATTTTTAATTGGCTTCAAAGATGGGAGATTGCTAATTCTTTGAAGCTATTATTTTTGAGCCAATGAGCTAATTTAGTACATTCATTATCTGGTGGATTTCCTCTGTAGTTATTAGCTTGATAGTGGATAAAATCTTCAAACATTTGCAGTGGAATTAAAGCAGTTTCTACTTCCATACCATCCTCAAAACAAATCTTTTCTAATTTAAACTGATAACCAGACCACTTTATTGTTGAAAGGCGATTTTTGACCATAAGTTCGAGGTTGTAGGTGATGCAGTCGTATACTGGGTCTGGATTTTTTTTCCCATAGGCTATGCTCCAGTAGGTATGATGCCGAACAAAATAGATACCATTTACATTTTTACAAATTTCTATTTCTATATCTTCTATGTTAAGAAAACAACGTTTTAGCAGATTCATATTTAACTCCAAGTTATTTATAGGAACAACTCTAATATTAATGGGAAAACAAAGTAATGTGCTTCCTAGAGAATGGTTAAAATTAGGAGTAAGTTAGGAATAATTTACCGAAATATTGTGGTTTAAAGCCTCCCCTTTTAAGGGGATAATAAATAAAAATTTTCCTGTTTGTCAATCCTCTCATTTTCAAGGAGAGGTAATTCTAAATTCTTAATTCTAAATTCTTAATTCTTGAACTTTGCTACTAGATTTGAATAGGGTGAGTTATGCTATTGCTAACAGCACCCTACTAATTCCTGAATCCTCAATTAATCAATTCTCAAATTAAACGGTAAACGAGTATAAATCCCATAAGGATCGTTCATCGCTCTCAAACTAGCTAACTCCTGCTGTAACTTTTTAAATTCTGCCGTTAGTGGGTCTACAGGAGTCGTAGATATGTCAACTTCTACACCAGAAAGACTGCGGAAAATCCGTTGCTCCAAACTACG
This sequence comes from Dapis hubbardiae BLCC-M172, assembly GCF_050016015.1. Lineage (NCBI taxonomy): Bacteria > Bacillati > Cyanobacteriota > Cyanophyceae > Oscillatoriales > Microcoleaceae > Dapis > Dapis hubbardiae. The sequence continues at coordinate 94,402 of NZ_JBNHEQ010000202.1, read as the reverse complement.
AGACTTAGGATATTCCTCAACTTTCCAACTATCCCCCAGTTCAGCTTTTTCCGCAGCAACTTTAATAGCAACTTCTATCCCACCAATCTCATCAACCAAACCTAACTCTTGAGCATCAGCACCAGACCATACCCTACCTTGAGCAATTTCCGCTACTTTTTCCTTTGCTAAATTACGAGCAGTTGCCACATTTGTAATAAACCGCTCGTAAATTGAATCCACCATCTTTTGAATCAATACTAACTCCTCTTCAGTTTTAGGACGAGAAGTAGTATTCAAATCTGCAAACTTACCAACTTTCACCACATCCCAAGTAATTCCATTTTCATTAGCTACTTCTTGAACATTGAACAACACACCAAAAACCCCTATTGAACCAGTAACAGTAGTAGGTTCAGCAACTATTCGATCTGCATTCATCGAAATCCAATACCCGCCAGAAGCAGCGATATTACCCATAGATACAACCACAGGTTTTTCCTCACTAATAAGCTTGACTTCCCTACCAATAACTTCTGATGCTGATGCACTACCACCTGGACTATTAACTCGCAACACCACTGCCTTAACCTTGTCGTCAAATCGTAGCTTTCGCAATTCCTTTGCTACGCGATCGCCTCCTACCTGTCTGGGAGTACCAGTACCATTAACTATTTCTCCTTCAGCATAAACTACAGCAATTTTATTGTTGCTTTTAACATTGTTACTAAGACCTTCTGCAACTTTTGGTACTTTGCCATAGTTGTTGAGACTAACTTGTGTAAAAGTTTTATCTTCCTCTTCTTTACCAGTTAGTTGTTTAAGTTTTGTCAACACTTCATCGTAATAGGCAACTCTATCTACTAACTTAGTTTCTAAACTGGTATTCGCTATCAATAGACCCTGATTATCAGCGATCGCTTGTAACTGCTGTGTTGTTAACCCTCGACTTGTAGAAATTGTTTGCAGATATTGACCCCAAATATTCTGTAATAATTGGAGAGTTTGCTGTCGGTTTTCCGGACTCATTTTTTCTAGGATAAAGGGTTCAACGGCAGACTTATATTTACCCACTCTCGTTACCTGAACTCCGATGCCAAATTTATCCAAAGCCCCAGTCAAAAACATAGTTTGAGAACTTAAACCATTGAACTCAAGGGCACCAAAAGGATTAATCACAACTTCATCTGCTACCGAAGCTAGATAATATTCTCTTTCTGTCCAGTCCATATCATAAGCAATAATAGTTTTGCCAGTGTCTCGGAACCGTTGAAGTGCTTGCCGTATTTCTTGTAGATTTGCTAATCCTGTTGCTCCTGGAGTGTTGCTACCTTTAATGTAAATGCCGATTATTTTTTCATCTTGGGCAGCAGCATTGAGAGTATTAATTACTGTTCGGAGGGTCATGGTTGTCGGTTGGTCGCTGGATAAAGCTTCTTGGAGTGCTTCCCCAGTGGAGGATATGGGTCGAGTATCTGTAATATTTGTACCGAGATCGAAGACTAAGATTGATTTGTCTTTAACTTGTGGACCTACATCTTTAGTTTTGCTGGCGATCGAAGCAACAAAAAATATTAGTCCGCCGAATCCGAGGCCGATAATTACAGTAATTCCTAGTATGCTACCAATTAGACTGGCAAATGTGTATTTGAAGAAATCCTTCATTTTTCTAGTAAGAGTTGTTAATGTGGGAAACTAACTAATGGTATTAGTTTATATTTATCCTAACTAAAAAATATAAAAAACTTTGCCAAATTTACTGACTGCATTAAATTTTAAATTACTACAAATTTTTAAGTGAAAAAATATACATATTAATATCAATATTTGTACATCACTAAATCTTTTCTTTCTATGAAAAATCTACAGCAAAAGTACATTTTTAGCTTGGGCAATTTAATTCAGCAAATAAAGAAAATCTGTTCTAGCAAAATATTCTGATTCTTAATTTTTCTCAATAGTTGTTACAGCAGATTCAACCTTAAGTAAGGTACAACTGTGACAGACAATATGCCTGTTCTAAAAAAGTTTTATCTTTAATATGTGTACCTCACATACCTAGAATTTGCTCTATCTATTAGACCTCTCCGAAAAAGATATAGATTTTTTCGAGGAGTAGGGAACAGGGAACAGGGAAGGGGGAACAGGGAAGATATTTTTACTAAAAAGGCATGAAAAAGGATTTTTTATGGTAACTTTTTCTTTCTTTAGCCGATCTAACTCAAAGGTTTATTTATTTTCCGGAGATTTCTATTCAATACTTACTACATTCTTGAGTTTAATTTTTCCAAAGTTTCTGATTTTTTTAGTTCAGATAAGTCAGAATTACCTGTACAAAATAGAACTGTAGTTATTTCTGCAATTAATATATCTACTAATAAATTTAGAGATTCTTCTGATTCGACTGCTGCTTGGAGAAATGGCCAAGCTAATCCACCTAAGTCTGCACCAAGAGCGATCGCCTTTGCCACGTCTAACCCATTTCGTAAACCTCCAGAAGCAATTAAAGGAATCTCTGAGTTAAAGGTGCGGATAGCAGTTATACATTCTGCGGTGGGTAAACCCCAATTAGCAAAAGTATTTCCTAACCTACGCTGACGAGCATCTATAGCGCGTTCACCTTCAATTTTTGCCCAAGAAGTCCCTCCAGCTCCCGCAACGTCAATGGCTGCTACTCCAGCATCAATTAGTTTTTCAGCCATTTGCCTAGAAATGCCATTACCTACTTCTTTAGCAATTACTGGCACTGGAAGTAAGGAACATAACTTTGATATTTTGTCAAGAATACCTTTGAAATTAGTATCACCTTCAGTCTGAATGCACTCTTGGAGAGGATTGAGATGTAAAATCAGAGCATCTGCCTGTAAAATGTCAATCGCTTGTTGACACTGGTCAAGACCATAATCATAATTGAGTTGGACAGCTCCTAAGTTAGCAAAAAGGAGGATATCAGGAGCAAGCGATCGCACAGCAAAAGTATCAGCTACCTTGGAGTTTTCTACAGCTACCCGTTCCGAACCAACTCCCATAGCTATTTTATAGTGTTGGGCAACTTTGGCTAACCGATAATTAATCATTTTGGCTTGTTCAGTGCCACCTGTCATCGAAGATATTAATAATGGCGCACCGAGTTGTTTCCCAAGAAATTTAGTTGTTATATCTATTTCACTGCGATTTAGTTCTGGTAAACAGCAGTGGGTAAAACGGTAACGGTCTAACCCATTGGTCGTGTTGTTAAATTGGACATCTGATTCTAAACAGATTCGTAGATGCTCTGCTTTGCGGGATTCAGTTTGTGAGATTGAGTTCATCAGTTTTGTAATTACAAATTTACACAGAAGTTTATTAAAAAAACTTATTTATCTCAATATACTATCTATAAAGTAATTAGCAAATTGGGCATAACCATTTTGGATAACTAGACAGGACTTACCCAAAATAAATATTTTACATATTTTACATTAGAGAATTTATTGAGTTAGGCAACTCTTACTGTGCTTCTAGTATCTCTAGGTAAGTCCTGAAAGATTTACTTTCTTAGAGTATGCAACGACCATTCCCGATAACTGAGTCTACTTCTCTAGCAATATCCTGGTAGTCGTAATAACCAGAAGTAACCCATAAATTGTAATACTCAGTCAACCCTGTATATTGATTAATCATTTTTATTTTTATAAACTTAACCAGTAAATCACAAAAAATAGTAATAGTAAAAGTGCATATCCTATACTATTTGTTAAAAAAGTATAGTAGTTACTTAAGCTACTATCTACCATTATTGTGCTTGACTACCATATCACTCTATTATTCTTTAGAGCAAATTTACTCTAATAAAAAGGAACTAAAATGACAGAAAACAAACCAGAAATTACTATTTATACTGATGGTGCTTGTAGTGGAAATCCTGGCCCTGGTGGTTATGGTATTGTTCTCTTATCTGCTGGTAAACAACGCCAAGAATTCTCTAGAGGTTATAAATTAACTACTAATAACCGTATGGAATTAATGGCAGCAATAGTAGGATTAGAAAAACTAGAATTTCCCTCTATTGTCACCCTATATACTGACTCGAAATATATAGTTGATGCTGTTACAAAAGGTTGGGCAAAACGTTGGCGAGCTAATGGTTGGAAACGGAATAAAAAAGATAAAGCAATGAATCCCGATCTATGGGGAAAATTATTAGATTTATGCGATAAACATGAAGTTGAATTTTCTTGGGTACGGGGTCATTCTGGAAATATAGAAAATGAGCGTTGCGATAAATTAGCAGTGGCAGCATCTCAACAAGTAGATTTACTATCAGACCTTGGTTATAAATAAGTAAAATTACAGAAATTATGATTAAATAAATAAAATTTTGTTACTAGAGAAAAAAAATGGGTTATTGCAATAACCCTGTTGATTTCTATTGAATGAGTCTGTAATAATTAAAGCTTAGTTAGGTCAAGATTCAGTTAAACGCTAATACTAATCATATTTGCTAACTCGTTTTTTAATTAATAAGTCAATAGCCACCTCAGTATTGGGGTGGTTATTTTAATATTAGTTATATGATGTCCGGTAGCATCGGTATTGTAAGCTCAGGGTAAGGAAGAAGGCTCATATTATCTAGGAGAGAAGGTTTAAAAGCCTGAAAAAACTTAAATTTCCTATAGATACTTATGCTTGAGTTTACACAAACGATACTAGCGGACATGATATTACAGCGGATTTCCAGATAGCATGAGTTACAGCTATTACAGGTAATATCATGTCCGGATAAGAGCGTGATAGAACTCCGTTCCGCTTACGCGACCAAAAAAACTTTCTTCTTTTTATACTTTCTTTCTCCTCTCTTCCCTCCTGACTCCTGGCTCCTGACTCCTGACTCCTCTCTCGTTTATTTATAACTATTCAACCGGACATGATAACTGCTACACGAGGCAACCTATTTTTAAAACCACAAAGAATTTCCCAGGAAATAGTTCCTAAACTATTTGCCCAGTCTTCAGCAGAAATTTGATGTTTACCAACCTCTCCCAATAAAGTTACCACTTCACCTGTTTCTAGATCGGGTATAGCACTCACATCCAACATCAACTGATCCATTGTAATAGCTCCCACTTGTGGAATTAGTCGATCGCGCACAATGACTTTCATCTTATTGGAAAGGTTACGAGCTACACCGTCAGCATAACCAATACCCACCACTGCCAAACGCATCTGCTTTGGAGCAATAAACTGATAACCATAACTCACACCAGTACCTGCTTCAATAGTTTTGACTTGTGTCACCCTAGCTTTTACTTGCATTGCTGGTTTTAAGTCAATTTTATCCTGTAGATGAGGTGCTGGATACAGACCATAAATAGCTAAACCCACCCGTACCATATCGTAGTGCAAGGCAGAGTCAGTTAATGTCGCTGCCGAGTTAGCTAAATGAAGTCGTATATCACCAGGAGAACTTTTTCCACCAATACCACACAAATCTATTGCTTCCTCAAACCTTTGATGCTGCTGTTTCATCACTGTTTGGTCTGGGTGATCTGCTGTGGCAAAGTGGGAATAAATACTAGCAATTTTTAAATTTGGTAACCCCTGCACAAATTTTACAAATTCCACTGCCTGTTGCCAAGGTGTTCCTAAACGAGACATTCCCGTATCCAACTTGAGATGTACTGGCATTGCTTCAGTGTAGTGGGAAAGAGTTTCTGAAAAAACTAGAGCTTGTTGAGGCGTGCAAATAGTTGGTTGTAGTTGCCAGTGAGCGATCGCTTGAATTTGTTCATGTCGATCTGTTGCACCTAAAATTAAAATTGGCGCTTCAACTCCAGCTAACCTTAATTCTATTCCCTCTGGCACCGTTGCTACTGCCAACCAATCTGCACCAGCTTCTAAAATAGTTTGAGATACTTTACACGCTCCATGTCCATAAGCATCCGCTTTTACCACTCCCATTAATTGAGTTTTATCTGATAAAAGGCTCTTAATTTGTTGGACATTATAAGTCAATGCCTGATCGTTAATTTCTACCCATGCTCTTTGACAAATACCTCCATAAGCATCACTTTCTATTGCTCCTTGATTTAAACTTTCTGTTGCCAGAGTTTTAAAAGAGGCATTTTCCCAGCTCAACATTTTCACTCACTCCTCAATCAGTTCAATTTTTTATTTATTAAAACAATCTACTGCCAAAATTTATCAAATCAGGTTGTATATAAGAAAATCAAAAAGATTATTTTTAAAAAACTAAAAAAATATATAGCAGGGAATAGGGAATAGGAAATAGTGGAAAAAAACTTCTTAGTCTAAGATTCATCATCGGTCTATTTCCTGACTAATTCTTTCTTAGCTATATTTTTAGACTTATAAAATTTAGTGGAAAATTGCTTAACTCTAAACTTTTGTCCCCAGAAATATTAATTGTGCTAATATCTGAGAAAATATTCTCTTTTCAGAAATATCAATGGCCAATGTTTTAGTGTTGAACGCTTCTTATGAACCGCTCAATATCACGAGTTGGCGACGAGCGATCGTCTTGTTACTCAAAGGTAAAGCGGAGCAAATTGAACATAACGGAACATACCTTCTTCCAGATATTCCGTTACCAACAGTCATCCGACTGCGCTACTATGTCCGAGTTCCTTACAAAGATATTCCTTTAACACGCCGAAATATTATGCACCGAGATGGTCATTCCTGTCAATACTGTGGTTATGTGGGTGATGATTTGACTTTAGATCATGTAGTACCACGATCGCGTGGTGGAGGTGATACTTGGGACAACCTTGTGACTGCTTGTGTTCGCTGTAATGTACGAAAAGGAAGTCGTACTCCTAGAGAGGCTAATATGACTTTGCATTATCCTCCTCGAAAACCCCATAGTGGTCTTTACTTTGAATTGACTAAACACGTTAAAAGTGGTAATAACAAAGAATGGCGAAAATATGTTATTGGTATGTGAAACCCCTGCCCATCTGAGCGCAGGGGTTTTTTGTATCAAAAGAGGGAGTAGGGGGAAATAATTAATGATTTATAGAACCCCTGAAGGGATCTATTTAAAATTATAGATTGAGGGTAGGGGAGTAGGGGAGATGGTTTAAATTCTACCTTTTTTCTATATTCTCCATCTCCTGACTACTGTACTGGCGATTTCCTACGGAATGCTACCTCTTGCAGAGGAGCTGCGCTAACGCTAACGCGTTTGCGTTAGCGACAGCATTCGGAACGAAATCGCCCCTACGACTCCTGACTCAAGAGCCAAAAACCCTGATCTTTGCGCAGATACTGTTAGGGCTTCTATATGCGATAATTGGTTTTACTTTTTATGATTGGAGATGTCTAATAGCCATCTTTTATTTTATCTATCAGTCATAAGTTATCAATACCTCCGGGTTCAGCCAGAAGTTTGATATCTGAAATTTCCTTTTTTATACTCTTGAAAAGGAAGGTTCGATTGGACATAAAAAAATCTCCAATCTTCATAACTACTAAATCTTTGTGATTCTCGACTCCTAACTCCTGACTCCTAACTCCTGACTCCTCTGTAAATTACCGAAAAATCAAGGTATAAAGCCTCTCCATTCATGGATAAAAAAGAAAAAAAATGCTTTTGCTCAATCCTCTTATTTATAAGAAGAGGTAATAATTAATAATTGTTGAACCTAACTACTCCCTACTCCCTAAAAATAGTGATTATGAGTACAAATGTTTATTTTATTCGTCATGGTATAGCTGGCGATAGAGAAAATTATGCCACAGATGCAGAACGTCCCCTAACAGAAATAGGCGATCGCAAAACTCACAAAATTGCTCAAAAACTCAAACAACTAGGTCTTAATTTCAATCTAATTCTTACCAGTCCCTTAGTTAGAGCAAATCAAACTGCTAAAATTCTTCAAGCTAATAAATTAAGTTCTAAAGTAGAAGAATTTTCTCCTTTAGCCCCTGGTGGAGATATTAATCTCTGGCTACAATGGCTAGAAACATGGCAACCTCAAGAAAACAGGCAATTAGCCCTAGTAGGCCATCAACCAGACTTAGCAAACTGGGCAGAAATTCTGAGCTGGGGAGAAGCCAGACAAGTATTAATACTCAAAAAAGCAGGCGTGATAGGTATTTCCTTGCCGGAAGTTGGTTCACCAGTAGGCAATAGTCAAATGTTTTGGCTCACAGCGCCAAAATTTTTACTAGATTAACCAGAATTGTTAATAGATTATTGTCAAAACAACAACATAACTAACCTAGTTGATAATGTAGCTTGAGAATATTCACATCTAATCTAAGTAAAGGGGATAGTCATGTCCGTCGTCTGCATCGAATTTAAGCCTGGTTTAGAAGGTGTTCCCGCTACCGAATCAAGTATCAGCTACGTCGATGGACAAAAAGGGATACTGGAATACCGAGGCACTAATATTAAAGAACTGGCAAAAAAGAGTTCTTTTCTAGAAACAGCATATTTATTAATTTGGGGCAATCTTCCCAGTAAAAAAGAATTAGATAGTTTTGAAGAGGATATTCGCTACCACAGAAGAATTAAATATCGCATTCGGGACATGATGAAATGTTTCCCGGAAACTGGACATCCTATGGATGCTCTACAGGCTTCAGCAGCAGCTCTAGGTTTATTTTATTCTCGTCGTGCTCTTGATAACCCAGAATATATTAGGTCTGCCGTAATTAGGTTATTGGCCAAAATCCCCACAATGGTAGCTGCTTTCCAGTTAATGCGTAAAGGTAATGACCCTGTACAGCCAAGAGATGATTTGGACTATGCAGCTAACTTTTTATATATGCTCAATGAAAAGGAACCCGATCCATTAGCAGCAAAAATATTTGATGTTTGTCTGACTCTCCATGCTGAACATACTATTAATGCTTCTACATTCTCAGCAATGGTGACAGCTTCTACTTTGACTGACCCTTATGCGGTTATAGCTTCAGCAGTGGGGACTCTTGCTGGCCCCCTACATGGAGGAGCAAATGAAGATGTGATTACTATGTTGTCTGAAATTGGTTCGGTAGAAAATGTTAGACCATATCTAGAAAAATGTTTTGAGACTAAGGCAAAAATTATGGGTTTTGGTCACCGAGTTTATAAAGTGAAAGACCCCAGAGCAATTATTCTTCAGGAACTAGCAGAACAGTTATTTGAAAAGTTTGGCTACGACAAATATTATGAGATAGCTTTGGAGATGGAAAAAGTTGTAGAGGAAAAACTAGGACACAAAGGAATTTACCCAAATGTGGACTTTTATTCTGGCCTTGTTTATCGGAAATTAGGTATTCCTAGCGATCTATTTACACCTGTATTTGCCATTGCTCGTGTGGCTGGTTGGTTAGCTCACTGGAAAGAACAATTAGTTGCTAATCGGATTTTCCGTCCTACACAAATTTATACAGGAGATCATAATGTTCCTTATACTCCTTGTGAAAAACGTTAATTTGTATTCTATTATCCTGGATAAGGTTATACTTTTTCAGTCAAGTCTAGTATAGCCAAGCTTATATCTAAATTATTAGGACTAAGACTCGGTATTGTTCTTACGAATGTTTATAGTTGAGGTTAATGAATATCACAATTAACATTTTTTATCAATCAAAAAATGAACGAATTGCCTACTGATATCCATCTAATAAACTGAAAACTAAGCATTCAGGCAAATATTAAATTAATTATTAGAGGAGTTCAATAATTGATAATTGATAATTACCTATCCCTTAAACGGATTGGATTGAATAAAAGGAAAATAGATTCATTGTTTCTCTTGAAATAGAAGGCTTGAAACCTTAATTATTCGGTAAACCGATATTGTCTCCCTACTTGAGGCTTTAGCATCACTTATGGGTGAAATAGGGATCTAGATGGGGTATGTTAATAGAGCTATTGTTATTCATATTTCATATTTGAAGTTATAGCGTTACGCATTAAGGGATTTGACATTTATAAATCCTGTTTGCGCAGCATGACCTAGGAAAACCGTTTGAAAGTATACTATTTGCTATTCTCTATTCCCTACCCCCTAGGGTTTAGCACTATAGAACCCCTGATAGGGATATATTTAAAATTATAGATTGAGAGTAGGGGAGTAGGGGATTGGGGGAGTGTGGAGAGATGGGGAGATGGGGAGATGGGGAGATGGGGTGTATTAGATATCTGCCACTCATCCCATCATCAAATCAATTATTACCCATTTTTTATCAATTAATTCTCCCTCCAACCTATTTTCTGGAGATACGGTTAGGGCTTCTATAGAACCTCTGAAGGGATTTATTTAAAATTCATAGATGGGGAGTAGGGGAGTGAGGGAGTAGGGGAGAGTTTAACATAGTGAAGCAAGGGAGCCATTATTCTACCTTTTTCCTCTATTCTATTTTTCCATCTCCGCCAATTCAGAATTGCTGAATTCTGACTCAAGAGCCAAAAACCTGGACTTTTGCTTATATTCCAAATGGGTTCTATAAAAGTAACATAATGTCAAAGTAATGTTACTAACCTGCTACTATAGCACTAGAATAAACTGAGCAATTATACTTAGTAGTTGATTGCCTGGAGTAATCCAGAAGATTGAGAGTAATTAAGTGCAAATATAATTAAGCTCCAACCTATGAGCTACCCTATCAAATGAACAATTAAATTAACTTTATCTAAATAAATAGACAGATTGTAAATGAATCCAGGAATCGATCTACAAAGAACATTTATTCAAGCCCTCGTAGATTTGGGCTTATCCTCAGAAATAGCTAGAACTCTATGGCTACCATTCCCTATGTTATTAATGATCGTCGGTGCGACTGTCGGCGTTCTAGTAACAGTTTGGTTGGAGCGGAAAATATCTGCGGCAGCACAACAAAGAATTGGTCCAGAATTTATCGGTCCTCTAGGAACTCTTGCCCCCCTTGCTGATGGTCTGAAGTTAGTTTTCAAAGAGGACGTTGTTCCGGCCAAAGCAGACCCCTTACTATTCACGTTAGGACCTGTCATTGTAGCTATACCTGTATTTCTTTCCTACTTAGTAGTGCCCTTTGGACAAAATTTAGTAATTACAGACCTGGGGGTAGCAATATTTTTGTGGATTGCTCTTTCGAGTATTCAACCTATTGGACTACTAATGTCTGGTTATGCCTCTAATAATAAATATTCTCTATTAGGAGGTCTACGAGCAGCAGCACAGTCTATTAGTTATGAAATTCCTCTGGCTTTAGCTGTATTGGCAGTGGTAATGATGTCCAACAGTCTCAGCACAATTGATATAGTTGAACAACAATCAAGTTATGGCATCTTGGGATGGAATATTTGGAGACAACCATTAGGGTTCATAATTTTCTGGATAGCAGTATTGGCAGAATGTGAACGTCTTCCTTTTGACCTTCCAGAAGCAGAAGAAGAATTGGTGGCTGGATATCAAACTGAATATACTGGCATGAAATTTGCTCTGTATTACTTAGCGTCCTATGTCAATTTAGTTTTATCTTCTCTACTTGTAGCGGTTTTATATTTGGGTGGTTGGGAGTCTCCAGTTCCAGTAGAACTTCTCTCTAACTTGTTTGGGGTGAGTGAAACGACTCCTTGGCTACAAATAATCAATGCCACCTTGGGTATTACCATGACCTTAATCAAAGCTTATCTACTCGTCTTTGTAGCAGTTTTGTTACGTTGGACATTACCAAGGGTGAGAATTGACCAATTATTGAACTTGGGTTGGAAGTTCTTGTTGCCAGTGGCTTTGGTTAACTTGCTATTAACTGCCGCTCTAAAATTAGCTTTTCCATTTGCTTTTGGCGGATAAATAAATAGCTGATTTGAGATTTTTTGATTAAACTGTATCTAAAATTTCAAATATATACCATCCACCAGGACGATTAAGAGATTCTCGCCTCTGTCAAACTTACTTCTTGCTGGGAATGTAGGGGCGAATGGCCATTCGCCCCTACCGACTTCTGACTTTAGCTATACTTTCGGTTAAAACTTCTTCCCCATAGTTGAAGCAGGAAATAAAGCTCAAATTTTTACTCTAAAGTTTTATAAAGCAAAAACCCATGTTCAAATTCCTCAACCAAGTAAGCGATTACGCTAAAGAAACTATTCAAGCTGCCAAATATATTGGTCAAGGTTTATCAGTCACTTTTGACCATATGCGCCGTCGCCCCATTACTGTACAATACCCTTATGAAAAGTTGATTCCTTCTGAAAGATTTAGAGGTAGAATTCACTTTGAATTTGACAAGTGTATTGCTTGTGAAGTTTGTGTAAGGGTTTGTCCGATTAATTTACCTGTAGTAGATTGGGAATTTAATAAACAAACTAAAAAGAAAAAGCTCAACCATTACAGTATTGATTTTGGAGTTTGTATATTCTGTGGAAACTGTGTAGAATATTGCCCTACTAATTGTCTATCAATGACAGAAGAGTATGAGTTAGCAGCTTATGACCGCCATGAGTTGAATTACGATAACGTTGCTCTGGGTAGATTACCATACAAGGTGACAAATGACCCAATGGTTACTCCTATGCGAGAACTAGCTTACTTGCCTAAAGGAGTTATTGACCCTCATACAGTTTCTCATACAGAGCGTCGTGCTGGTCTCCGCCCAGAAGAAATTCTGGAACAAATGGAAGCTGAAAAGCCAGCAGCAGAAACAACAGAGAAGTAATAGTTAGGGTTTGCTGAAAAAGTCTTTTTCAGAAGTAGGGGAGTAGGAAAGTAGGGGAGTATTTTTTTTGCTCTTGTCTGCCCAAAATGCTAAGTTTTTTAGTGTTTTATACTTAAAACCTGGCACTTTTTTAAACCTAAAAATGCATTTACCTTTATTGTTAATGATTTGAGGTTTAATCAGCAAGCCCTAGTTAAAGTAAACAAATATTTGTTAGTTATTAGTTATTAGTTATGAGATGCTTAAGTTAATTTTTAGCGATCGCTAACTAATAACTACCAACTTATAGTAATCCTAAATGATTTGTAAGAAAAAATTGTAGGGGTTTGGTCTCTAAACCCAAGGCAAAATTGGATGAAAAGACTAAACTCCTACGATAGAATGTTACAACCTATTTAGCATTTCTAGAACAAAATATCATTCAAAATTCAGAGATATTTAAAGGAATAAAAAGTGGATTTAGCACAAGGGGTTCAATTCGTTTCATTTGCTATCTTAGCTGTAATGATGATTGGGGCAGCTTTGGGAGTAGTATTATTTTCTAATATTGTTTACTCAGCTTTTCTTTTAGGTGGAGTATTTCTCAGCATTTCTGGTTTATACCTTTTATTAAATGCTGATTTTGTGGCTACTGCCCAAGTTTTGATTTATGTTGGCGCTGTTAATGTTTTGATTTTATTTGCAATTATGCTTGTAAATAAAAGAGAAGATTTTAAGGCTTTGCCTAATGCTTGGTTTAGAAAGGCAGCTACAGGTTTAGTTTGTGTTGGTTTGTTTGCTTTACTAAGTACAATGGTATTGTCTACTTCTTGGTCAATTCCTGTTAGTGGAGCTGTTGCTGAAGAAAGTTCAATTGTTTTAATTGGCAAGCACTTTTTTACAGATTTTTTACTTCCTTTTGAGCTTGCTTCTGTGTTTTTGTTAATGGCAATGGTGGGTGCTATTATTTTGGCTCGTCGAGATATTTTGCCTGATGAAGTACCAACTGATATTCCTCAAACACCTGTTTTAAGTTTGCCTGAACGTCCTCGTGAATTAGTTTCAAGTTCTAGGGAAATTAATGGATAATTGATAATGGATAATTTATAATGAAAACTATCTCTAATTATTAATTATCATCTATTGGTAAGTGCTATAAATAAATTAAAAGGTTTAAGAAGTTTATGGAATTGCATCTAGAGTATTTTTTGTTATTAGCAGCAGCACTTTTTTGTATAGGAATTTATGGTTTAGTTACCAGTCGTAATGCAGTTAGGGTGTTGATGTCTATTGAGTTACTTCTCAATGCTGTAAATTTGAATTTGATGGGTTTTTCTAATTTTCTAGATGCTCAAAATATTAAAGGTCAGGTTTTTACTGTTTTTGTAATTACGGTTGCTGCTGCTGAAGCTGCTGTTGGTTTAGCTATAGTTTTGGCAATTTATCGTAACCGTGACACGGTGGATATGGAAGAATTTAATTTATTGAAGTGGTAGTTTTAAAGTAAGTATTCAGCTTAAAAAGCCGAAAAATTCTAGTAGGGTGTGTTTAGCTAACGCACAACTCCGTTTTTTCCTGACGGAATGCTCCGCAAACATGTCGCGTTTGCGTTAGCATTCGGTAGGAAAGCGAAACGCTGCGCTTTTCATGTCGCGCAGTGTAACGCACCGACAATATTCGGGATAACTACAAACTACTAAACGGTGCGTTACGGCGCAACGTAACATTTAACAGTTCAACCGTAGTTTGTAGTAAGCGCCTAACGCACCCTACTGCTAAACTGCTATTAGCATTCAGAATTCAACTTTAGGCGATCGCCTTTTTTTCATAACTATTAATTCTCGTTGTAGAATAATTATAGTTACTGTGATAATAAGTTAATCACTAATAGCTAATAGTTGATAGTTGAGACGCAGCAATTCAACAGGAAATGGTTACATCTTAACACTGGGAAATGTTTAATTTGAGAAGTTTTTAACATTTCTCGGTTCGTTTTTATAGAACTATTTATTGTCCTAAAAATTTTTTTTACATACTATGTAAAGAAATATAATATTATTTGCTGAAAAATATTAAGCTTCATTACTAAACTGCAACACAGAGAGAATCTCTATGCTATCCTTCCTTATCAGAAACCAGCTCAAATAATTTAGGGGAGGAGAAAACTTTGAATTCAGAAACTAAAAAATATCCATCTTGTTCTTTACATCAAGATGTTAGTGAATATGTGGCTGACTTACAATTTCACATGACTTTACACGCTCGTAATTTAGTTCCTTCTCTTAATCAAGCAAAAGATGGTCGTGAGGAAATGTTGCAGGAAACTCAAGCTCATTTTGAAAAGTTGATTTCTAGACAGACTCTGTAATTATTTTTATATTTATTTTTATTGAAAAGCCTAATTTCAACTATCAAAAGAAATTGGGTTTTTTAGTTTCTTTGAAAACTTCGATGATATAGAATCTGATTGAACACTGGTCATTGCGATGATAGGAAGCAATCTCGTGAGACCCCTGAGATTGCTATCCATTCCGGAATGCTCCGCAAACCTTCCACGGTGTTACCGTCGCAATGACTTGGGTATAGTAATTATCCGGATTTGATATGACCTCATATTCTATAGAATCCATTTGGTATCTTTTACATTGACTTTCCTTTTTACAAAATTCGCTATAGCTGAGAAACAAAGCTTTGGTTGAATAAATAGTCATGTGTATAGGCGAGTGAATCCAGCTAAATTTTATAATATCACAAAAATTGTGAGGATACAAGGGAAAATCCTGTGCGAAATTTTTAGGTAGCTCTAGAAAATGAAAATGTTGGCGATTTTTCACTGAGGAGTTATAGATGGAAAAATTTGATGAGGAATAAACACTATATTGCTGGAGCTTCACAAAATGAAGATATTTCCGGTATTGTTCCTCAGAAGATTCCTGAATATTTCATTGCCTCTTAGTTAAGAAATTTAGTTGAATAAAAAGTCATACTTGTAGGCGAGCGACTCCAGCTAAATCTTATAATATCACAAAAATTGTGAGGATACAAGGGAAAATCCTGTGCGAAATTTTTAGGTAGCTCTAGAAAATGAAAATGTTGGTGATTTTTGATTGAGCAGGTTTATAGATGGAAAGATTTGATGAGGGAAAAACAAACATTTATGGGAAGCTCTTAAAAATGAAAAGATTGATGAGCGCACGATAAGAATTTTACTGTTCACCCTTTATACATCATTATCTGAAATATGCTGTATCTGAGAAAGACATCTAGATATTTTTATAGATGTCTTTACTTTTTCTCAAAATCTTTGTCTCAATAGTGGTTAGACATATTTTACAAGTTTTAATTATACTTTTCAGGTTATGTATTTTAAAATTTAAAACTTTGTTATCAATCCATGACAATAATATTAATGAATAAACTAACAAATTTTCAATACTTTCAGCGATTTTTCTCAATTTCGTGATATGGTAAATTGAATTATAATCCAAAGGCTTGTTATTGCTTAATGGAAAAATAAACTTGTAAATCCTTATTTTGTCGTTATTTTAGCTAGCGATATAGCTGCCGCTAGGCTCCGCCAACGCTCTTCATTGCTTGAAGGATGACTAACTAATTTTTTCCACCCTATTTAACTGGCAATTGACAAAAATACATTTATGTGTGTTGCAGAAATTAGCACTACATCAGGAAAAAATTAATAGTAGGAATAGAAGTAAGTAGGTAGGCACGAATAAACATCACTATGTAATAAAATGTTAAAGCAGTTAAAACCCTTGAGATTGCTATCCGTTCCAGAATGCTCCGCAAACCTTCCACTCCGTTCCAGTCGCAATGACATACCTGTAAATTTTTTCACCTACTTACTTAGACTTTTTACCAAATAGTTAATAATTAGGGCTTACTAAAAAAGTCTTTTAGGAGTCAGGAGCGAAAATAAATAGTTTAAATATCATTTATTGATTTGAATATCCATCTTTAATCAAAGGTAAATCTGGTTAAATGATTTTTATGACTCTGATTATTAGTACCGTTCTTTTTTCAAATTGCCATTAAACCTCAAAAAATATTAACTTGATAAATATTGCCAGAAAAATGATATGGTGACTAAGAAATAAAGTTTGAAACCTCCGCTTTCAAGCTGAGTAACTAATAACTAATAACTAATAACTGAAATGCCATATTACATCTCACCCAGATTCATAGATAAACTAGCAGTTCATATTACCAAAAATTTCTTAGACTTACCTAGAGTCAGAGTACCCTTAATCTTAGGAATACACGGAAGAAAAGGAGAAGGAAAAACTTTTCAATGCCAATTAGTATTTGAAAAAATGGGAATTGAACCTGTCACAATATCTGGCGGAGAATTAGAAAGTAAAGATGCAGGAGACCCCGCACGTTTATTACGTTTACGTTATCGAGAAGCATCAGAAAAAATCAAAGTACAAGGTCGAATGTGCGCCTTATTTATTAATGATTTAGATGCAGGTGCAGGTAGATTTGATGCAGGTACTCAATATACAGTAAATACTCAATTAGTAAATGCTACTTTGATGAATATTGCTGATAATCCTACTAATGTACAATTGCCTGGTAGTTATGATGAAACTCCTTTACATCGAATACCAATTATTGTGACTGGAAATGATTTTTCTACTCTTTATGCACCTTTAATTAGAGATGGTCGAATGGAGAAATTTTATTGGGAGCCAAACCGAGAAGAGAGAATTGGAATAGTAGATAGTATTTTTAAAACAGATGAACTTTCCCCTGGAGATATTGATAATTTAGTAGATAAATTTTCTGACCAAGCTATAGATTTTTTCAGTGCATTACGGAGTCGGATATATGATGAACAGATTCGTGATTTTATTCATCAAGTAGGTATTGAAAAAATTTCTAGACGGGTAGTAAATTCCACAGAAAAAATTCCAGATTTTCCTCAACCTAATTTTGATTTATCTCATCTGAAAGAATATGGAAAAATCATGGTTGGAGAACAAAAACGTATTCGAGAATTGCGATTAGTAGAGGAATATAATAAGTCTCGATTGTTCGGCGTTTCTCCAACAAAGGAACCGGAAAAATTCACGGCAAATACGCCAAATTATAATTATTCATCTCCAGAAGTAACTAAAGCTAATCAGTTAACTGAAAATCAGATTAATCATAGTGTTAAAAATAGTAATCTTAGTTTAGAGGTGAGGGAAAAAGTTCAAAAAATACTGGAAGATGGTTTAAAAATTGGGATGGAATATGCAGATAAACGTAGATATAAAACTGGTTCATGGAAAAGTTGCGGAAAAATAGAGAATGAGGGAGAAAAAGAAGTGATTGATGCTGTAGAAAATTGTTTAGCTGAACATCAAAATGATTATGTTCGTTTGATTGGAATTGACATGAATGTAAAGCGACGGATAGTAGAGAAAATTATTCATAGACCAAAGATATAATGAAGTAATATATCTAAGATTTAGAGAATATCTATAAAATAGGAAATTTAGTCAATGCAATTCAATAGGTTAGGTGAGAATAATTCTATATACAATCTTATAATTATTCTCAGAACCTAAAAATACCTTATATTTGAGTAACTTTTTAGATTATTTTTTATATACCAAAGATTTCACGAGGGATTTCCTATTGATTGATTCACTACAACATAACGTGAAATTATCAAAGCTAGATTTT
Organism: Dapis hubbardiae BLCC-M172; assembly: GCF_050016015.1. Classification (NCBI taxonomy): domain Bacteria; kingdom Bacillati; phylum Cyanobacteriota; class Cyanophyceae; order Oscillatoriales; family Microcoleaceae; genus Dapis; species Dapis hubbardiae. The sequence goes on along the minus strand of NZ_JBNHEQ010000202.1, from coordinate 76,117 downwards.
TTTGATTTATGGAAGATTACCAAGCAGCTTTTCTAGAACGCTATTCTGATACATAAATATTAGATAAGTCGGGAAGAAAAATTGCAGCTATGCACTTTGGAGGTGTAACTATTGAATGTTTATTAAAAGCAATGCTTGTTGCCACTTTACCCAATAGTGCAACTCAAGAATGGAAAACAGATAATAATAATCCAGGGCATACTTTTACTAATCCAGGACATAGCTACACAGAAGCATTAAAAAGGCATAATAAACTCAAATCTAGAATTGATCAACTTCCCCAAGTACGAAAATGGTTGGATGAAATTGAGAACCCCATCGGTCAACATTTTATAGATGTACATTATTCTGTCATTGAAGTTAATAATGAAAATTATAAAAGCTGGTTCAACACATATCAAAAGCTTATAAAATGGCTACAAAAACAAGCCACTACAATCTAAGGAGTTGAAAATGCAAGAAAACTGGCAAGTATCACTAAAGCAGAATATCAAAGACAAATATGTTAAAAACTCTAAAGAGACTAAAGAGTGGGTTGATGTAAATATTTCCACATCAGGTTTGCTTAATTTAACTTTAGTTAGTAATAGCTTTTTTGGTGTATCTATCCCTTAGCGAAAAGAAGAAATTTCCAACTTATTAAAGTCTCAAGTACCTCATTTATCTCCTGGGTTTCTTTCTTTATATACACCTCAAGAAGCTGAATCATTAAATATTGCACCTCCACAAATTCCTGATACATTCTCATTAAGAACTTGGCAAGATTTAGCTATCCAAGCAGCAAACCCACAAAATCAACTTCAATTCTCTCAAAAAGAACCCAGTATACCCAGAACAGTAACATTTTATTCTTTTAAAGGAGGAGTAGGAAGGAGTACTGCATTAACTCATGTTGCTTCTATTTTAGCAATGCGAGGTCGTAAAGTTGTAGCTGTAGATTTAGATTTAGAAGCACCTGGTTTAAGTACAGCATTTAACCTTAAATTACAGCCAAAATATGGAATTGTTGATTATTTCTATGAACGTTCCTATTTACCAGAGGAAGTAAAACCTAGTATTTTAATTACAGACATATTTAGTGAAGTAAAAATATCTAACGCCACAGGTAGAGTATTTGTTGTTCCTGCTGGATATCTTAGTCTTGATTATGTGTCTAAAGTTGACGATCTTCATGCCACAACTGTTATAGATGGAAATCAAAATCTTTGGTCTATTTTTAAGCAGGAAATTCAAGAACAATTAAAACCAGATGTTCTCTTAATTGACTCAAGAACTGGGATTAATCAATGGGGTGCTTTATCATTAATTCAAGCTGCTGATGAAGCAATTATTTTTCTTTTCCCTAATGAACAAAATAAACAGGGAATAGAACTACTACTAGAATCTCTTCAAAGTCTGAAAAATTTATCCATTAATTTTGTTTTTTCTCCTGTACCTGATGTAACAAAAAGTGGTTTAGATAAAGTCAAATAAATTGGGAATTTCTTGCTTAAAAAGATAAAAAATGGAACAGATGAAAATTATGATACTGATGAAGAGGATTCAAATACAAATAATGAGCAACCAGAAAATGATGAATTATTGGTAGTTCCTTACCTTGTACCAATTGCCTTTTCTGATAACTATCCTATACCATAAATGCAAGATTACTATAGTAAAATTGCTAATATAATTGATGAAAAAAATGATGAAATTAAACGCAGTAGTGTTTTAAATATTGTTGAACAAAGATGGGAAATTATTGAAAGTCTAGAGTTTCCTGAAGTAAATGCCGCCGATCAGAAGCAAGATTTAAGCTTATTATTTCAGCGCACTACTGATTTTGAAAAATTTTTAGATGATACAACCTGCCTAATTCGAGGAAAAAAAGGAACAGGTAAAACTGCCTTATATTGGTTATTTTTAAAACATCAAGAACTAGCTCAAAAATTAGCTCGCGGACGGTTAGATAATACTGTATTTTTATCAGGACATGGTAGATTTCAAGAAAGTAGACCTACCCGTGCAGAATTTAAAATTATTCATCGAACTTTGCAGGAAAAGAATGGAACATGGGAAGCTCTCCAAAAAGCTTATTTACTATTTAGGTGTTATCAGGAAGAATTACTGAAATTTCCCAGAGGTAATAAAGGTAAAGGGGGAAAGTTTAGTGAGCTGAAAAAAATAATTAATAATTTACCAAAAGATACATGGCAGTCCGAATCAACTGAAGCTTTATTAGAATTATCTACTAACTCTCAACTCATACTTACAGTGAAAGATGCAGTAAATATTATTCTTAATCAAGAGGCAAAAGAAAAGTCTCAAAAATTTTTGTTTCTTTACGATGATTTAGATGAAGATTTTTCTGTTTCGGAAGCAGGAGAATTAAGACAACAAGCATTAACTGGATTATTTCAATTAGTTCAGTCTTGTGATGCAAGTAGACTAACAGAAATTAGATTTAAAATTTTATTGAGAGAAGATATTTGGAATCGTTTAAATTTTGATAATAAAAGTCATTTTACTGGAAGGGATATTATTTTACAGTGGAATCAAATAGACTTTTTACGTTTAGCGCTTCGTCAAGCAATACAATCTCAAAATTTCAAAAATTTAGTTGATAGAATTTCTCCTGTTGCTGTTGAAAGTATAGATATAGCGAATGAAGAAGAGCTTGATAAAGCATTAGAATTACTTTGGGGAAGTCGTCGCCGAGGAGGAAATAGAGCAAAAAAAGTATCTAGATAGGTTTATGAACGCTTAACAGACTCAAGTGGCACAACTTTTCCTCGAAGTTTAAGTCTATTACTTGAAGGAGCAAAAGAAAAAGAATTAACTTACAGAGGAAAATCATCAACTAAAATCCGTACAGATCGTTGACTGCAAGGAAAATCTCTAGAATTTGGGTTAAAAGAAGCATCAAAAAAGCGATGTGAAGAAATTAAAGAAGAATATCCTAATCTAATTAATTTCTTTGATTCTCTTAAGGGAAAATCCGCTTTTTTAAGAAAAGAAGAACTACGAGAAATATGGCAGGATCTACCAGAGAAAGTTCTAGAAAATTTTGAAGAATTTGTTTCTTTTATCGGGGAAATAGGAATTATTGAATTTCGGGAAAAAGAAGGACGTTATAAATTTTTGGATATATATGTTTCTGGTTTTGAAATGAATCGTCAAGGTGCAGTATAGAAGTTTCTTTGAGGAATAGATAAGTCAAAAATCTAGCAGATACAATTAAAGTTTCTTAGAATTAATAAACGTAGCTTGACTAATATAGTAATGGTAAATTATTTCTGAAAAAAACTGTAGGGGTTTGGTCTCCAAACCCAATTTCCACTTGAACAGGCAAGATGCCTGTGCTACGAAATTATTAAAATTATTCCGCATTTATTCAACCCTGAAAAGAAAACTCATTACAAATATTCCACCCCTTACCACTATGAATTAATAAAGTTAACTGAGAGGCTGTAAATTCACAGTGAAGTGATCGCTCGCAAAATTCTAACCAAGCTGCTCGAAAATTCTGTTTAGTTAAGTCTCGAAAGGCTACAGTAACATGAGGAGAAAAAGGGCGAATTTTAGAAGGGGGATGCACAATTCCTAAAGTAGTTTCTGTATATTCAATTAAATCTTTTTGTATTTTTAAAAGTTCTGGAGTTTTGACAACATTAACATAGATAACACGAGGCGGAAAAGCTGCAAAACCAGACAAAGTAATAGGAAAAGCAGAACAATTTTGAGCAAAAGTCTCTAAAGACTCCTGCAAAAGAGCTAAATTTTCAGTCGGCCATTTAAAAGGAGGCTGTAAAGTAATATGAGGCACAGACCTTAAAGCATGACTGCTATTATATTCTCTAGCAAAATATTCCTTAATTTCCGTAACTTGGTTTTGAATATTTTCCGGTGGCACAAGAGCCACAAATAATAAACGTTTTGATAGACCCATAAAATTAAAATTCAAAAAATAAAATGCCTTGGTTTGCCAAAATAGAAAAAGGTATAGTCGAAAAATCTATATTTGACCAATATGTACCAGACCATATAGCTTATGTCCAAGAATTAAATGCTAAAGGACATAAAGCCAAAAGTGGTTACTGGGGAAAATTGGGAGGAGGAATGTTACTATTTAAAGCTTCATCTATGGCAGAAGCAGAGGCAATAGTCGCTGAAGACCCCCTCATCAAAAATAATTGTGTCACTTACGAAATTTATCAGTGGTGTATAGTTGCAGAATAAAAATTTGTGTTATAGTAGTAAATGATTCGGACCAGCGCGACTAGAACGCCTAAACCTTGTCAGGACCGGAAGGTAGCAGCAACATGGGATGCTTGTAGTAGGCGTTGACTCCGGGTCACCCAATTTAAAGCTTGGGCAATCATTGTTTATTTGCTAATATTTTTTGCTCACATAAATTGATATACATTGATTTAGTTATACCGATTAGTTGCATAGATTTTGCTACAATGATATGCAAACATAGTAGTTTGTAGTGCTTGCCCCAGGCCAATATGTAACCGCTATCCTGATAAGTTACCGAAGCCCATGGTCAAGTAATTAGAACTTCTGCGACCGTCGATAACCAAGACGACAGAAGAGAAGTTCGCATTTTCGTTATGCAACGTCAGTACAAAGCGTCTACGGGTTTTCTTGTAGATTTTGGGAGATACCCCCTCAGCAGGTTAATCTTGCTGTGCATTGTTAACAAATGTTAGTAAAATAGTATCGGAGCCAGGATATATTTTTTATGGATAATTTCGGAGGAATTATTCAAAAAGCTGTTTATCTAGGAGTGGGATTAGCCTCTTTTGCAGGTGAGAAAGCTAACCAAAAATTGGCAGAACTTAGAACGGAAGCTCAAAAACTGGCTGATGAAATGGTTAAGCGTGGTGAAATGACCACAGAAGAGGGTCGTAAATTTGTTGAGGATATGATGAATAAAGCTGTGCAGCAAGCTCCTGTAGATTCATCTCCAGAAACGAGACCTAATGAACCACGTCGTATAGAAATTCTCTCCGAAGATGACAATTCATCAGATAATAGTTCTACAGAAGTAGATAAAATGCGTCAAGAAGTACATAACTTACAAGAAGAATTACGTCGGCTACAAAAAGACTAAATCTATAGGCAAAAATTATGGCAAGATTTAAATAATTTCAGTAATTTATATAGATAGTTTTGAAGGAAAGCAGAGATAGATAATAATGGAAGACTGGTCAAAAAACTTCTTTGAAGTAATGGAAACTGCCATGTTAGAGGTAGAAGATTTTTTTAATGAAATGGCAGAGGAAATTTCAGAAGTTTTTGATGAGTGGGGAAAGCTCTCTGAGGAAATTACTGAAGAAATACAGACTAATATTATTGCTGAAATAGATGAGTATCTAAATGATTTAATTAATCCTATAATTGAAGTTTACTTAGATTTTGATGTTGATACTGAGATACGGGAAGAAGATATAGACTACTATTTTGTTGATCGTGTAGAACCTACAGTAGAGAAACATCCAGCGTGTATAGGATGTACTCATTATCATGGTCAAGTTTATGGAGGAAATTTATTAGTTTGTGGAATGCACCCTTATGGTGTAGAGGATGAAAGTTGCCCAGACTGGGAATCATATAATAGTTAACTTTGACTAAGGCCAAAATAAGATAGTTCTCTCATTTCAGTTATAAGTTATTAGTTATCAATACCGACCACTGAAGTTTATTATTTTTATACCCAATTCAGGAAAGGCTATTAACCTGATTTTTTGGTCATAACATAAATACTTACAATTATCAGAGTTAACGTACAATGATTTGTGAAAAAACTGTAGGGGTTTGGTATCCAAACTCCAGTATTGCTGTCTGATTAAATTTTAAAGAATTGACATATAAAGGTTTGAACATTTTTATATTATAACATCCAAAAAAATTGAAACTTTTTCAGTTCAGATTAAGCGAGCAAAAGTTAGGATTTTTTGCAGACTATGGGAGAAAAATCAAGGGATAATTATTCCGACTGTAAATTACCCATCCCTCCAGAATTATTACTGTAAATTCTCCTACCGATGACTCCTCTGCCTGACTCCTACCCTTACCATAAAGACTTTTTCACCTAACCCCTAGTAAAAATGGGATTTGGATGCTAAACCAGAACTATAAAATAGTATAACACAAGCATGCATTAGTATCTAAACTTTAAAGTAGATTTTTTTTAAGCATTAGAGTCACTCTCTTAACTTATCAGTTATCAGTACCGACCACTGAAGTTTATTGTTTTTATTCCCAATTTAAGGAAAGGCTATTGACCTAATTTTTTGGTCATAAATACTTAAAGCTATTAGATTTCAAATTTCATTATTAAGAAGCTGAAATGACTTTCTACTTGATAAAATCTCAAGAGAAGATGGAGGAGGATAGTCAAATTATGAGTGAAGTAAATTCAGGAACCCTTTATATAGTTGGTACACCAATAGGCAATTTAGAAGACATAACATTTAGAGCAATTAAAACATTACAAAAAGTAGACTTAATAGCAGCAGAAGATACTCGCCACACAGGCAAATTATTACAACATTTTCAAATCCAAACTCCACAATTAAGTTACCATCAACATAACGAACAAAGTCGCATACCCGAATTAATAGAAAAACTAAGTCAGGGAAAAACTATAGCTCTAGTAACTGATGCGGGAATGCCAGGAATATCTGACCCTGGATATGAATTAGTAAAAGCTTGTGTCGAAGCAAATATTTCTGTAGTACCAATACCAGGAGTTACTGCTAGTATTACAGCATTAAGCGCCTGCGGACTACCAACCAACAAATTTATTTTTATCGGTTTTTTACCTACTAAAATTAAACTAAGGGAAGAACAACTAGAAAAATTATCTAATTCATTAGAAACTATAGTTTTATATGAGTCTCCTTATAAACTTTTACAAACTCTAGAAGATTTAGAAAAAGTATTAGGTAAAGATAGAAAAATAGTTTTGGCAAGAGAACTAACAAAACTCCATGAAGAATTTTGGCGGGGAACAGTTGGAGAAGCAATTATTCATTATCAAAATAATCAACCAAAAGGGGAATTTACTATTGTTATTGCAGGTGCTCAACCAGAATTACCAGTATTATCAGAAGATACTATTAAACAGGAGTTACAAGAACTTTTTGCTCAAGGAATTTCCCGGTCTCAAGCTAGTCGCCAACTTGCACAAAAAATTAACTTATCCCGTAGCAAAATTTATCAAATAGCTCTAAAAATATAGTTATTAGGATTTAGGTTTATTAGGGAGTAGTTGAAGAGCAATATTTTTAAATATTCTAGGAAAAGAGCAAAGATATAGCATTTCTCAAGCTTATGAGATATACCTATCTTTAATTTCTTTTCTATTCCTTATTTCCCAGTTAAGTGTTCCCAGTTAAGTGTTCCCTAAAACCTAGAATTTTGTACCTCACCAGTATGGAAATTGCTATATCTTATACCAAGCGTGAAAAAAGAATTTTTACAAATATTTTCTAACTCTTAGACGTTAAATAATTTGCCGAAATTACTGTAGCGTCAAAGTTTTGATCCTATCAAATCTTAAGGCATTACTTTTAACATCTCTGAAACAGTATTATACTTAATTTCCCTATTCCCTACTCTCAAGAAAATATAGCAATACTTGATGAGATTTGGTATAAGATTGTTGAAGCTATCAATCACTATTTCCAACAATTAAAATACCCATAAATTATAGATTTTTTCTTGAAAACAGACAGTATTTTTTATACTTTTGAGGCAAGTTATTGAGAGATAAAATAATTAATCAATGTTGAATTTTAACGACCTAAAAAAACTAGATTCTATTAAGAAGCTTTTTTATAAGGCAAACAACAAGGTAAACAAAAAAGATGACAAGAAGGTATTTTATTAGAGATTGAATGTATGAGGAAATATAAAAAGGAGATAGGGAACAGGGAATAGGTATGGAGGGAATAGGTCCGAAGAAATACAAGGGCAAATATTGTCGCTTAAAAATCTAGGAATATATGTACTACATACTCCTATATCTACCTTCTTTCAATCCCTTGAAGCATTACCGCTTTTAGATTTTAGTCATTCGTATGCTCTCTTAATAATTATTTTACTCTCCAGTCTCTGAGGGATGAAATAATTAATCAATGTTTAATTTTAGCGACCTAAAAAAACTAGATTCTATTAAGAATTTTTTTTATAAGGCAAACAAGAAGGTAAACAAAAAAGATGACAATAAAGTATTTTATTAGCAAAAATATCTGCTGTTCCTAATCTGATAAATCTGGGTTTAATTATATAACAAATAGCTTCTGCTTCGGAATTAGAAATGGAAATGGAATAGGTGAGGCAAGTTGTTGAGGGAAAAAATAATTAGGGTTTGCTGAAAAAGTCTTTTTTAAGGTTTAGGGGAGTAGTAGGGACGTTGCATGCAACGTCCCTACGGGAGTATTTTTTTTTGCCCAACAATGCACCGGAAATGCACTCCTTTTTGACCATCAAGCAGCTCAAAACTAGGTACTTTTTCCAGACCTAAAAAGGCTCAAACCTTTACCTGTAAATTCTTTGATATTTAATCAGCAGAGCAATAATTAAGGATAGATTTAGTATCAGTCTTAATGTCGAAAACAAGGTAAGATTTAGCTAAATAAAAAAAGCTGAATCCTAATAGCTAATTACTATAAAAAAACTGTGAATTCTATAGACTCTTTCTTAAAACGCTTTGAACATTTCGGCGTTGAGCTTGGTCTCGAACGTATCTACCAACTTCTAGATAATTTAGGCAACCCCCATCTCCAAGTACCTATAATTCATGTCGCTGGAACAAATGGCAAAGGTTCCGTCTGTGCTTATCTATCATCTATTCTCAAAGCAGCAGGATATAAAGTCGGACGTTACACCTCACCTCATCTAGTTGACTGGACAGAACGTATTTGCCTCAACGAAGAAAAAATTTCCTCCAATATATTAGAACAATTATTACAAGAAGTAGAAGCAGCCATTCAACCAGAACAACCTTCACCTACTCAGTTTGAAGTTATTACTGCCGCTGCTTGGTTATATTTTGCCCAACAAGAGGTAGACGTAGCAGTTGTAGAAGTAGGTTTGGGAGGTAGACTAGACGCCACAAATGTTTGTCACCAACCAATGGTAACTGTCATTACTTCTCTTAGTTGGGAACATTGGCAAAGATTAGGTCCTACCTTGAGTCATATTGCTGGGGAAAAGGCAGGTATTCTTAAACCAAGATGTCCTGCAATACTCGGAGTTTTACCCCCAGAAGCAAAAACAGTAGTAGAAAAACGTATTACCGAGCTAGAATGTCCTGTTGTTTGGGTCGAACCTGCTGAATTATTAGAAGGAAATCAGGAAAATAACTCATTGCCAGAAGCTACTTCTCAAGGAATTGAATATACACTGCCATTATTTGGAGATGTACAGTTGATAAATTCAGCGATCGCCATAGCCACAGTTCAAGTGCTAGAAACCCAAGGATGGGAAGTCCCGACCGCAGCAATGAAACAAGGAATAGCTGAAACCAAATGGCCGGGACGTTTGCAATGGACTACATGGCAAAATCGGAAATTATTAATTGATGGTGCCCATAATGCTGCTGCTGCCCAAGTATTGGGGCGGTATGTCAGGACACTTGATTATCCATCCATAAGTTGGGTTATGGGTATGCTCTCTACAAAAGAGCATTCAGAAATTTTTCGGGCGCTCATTAGACCAGGCGATCGCCTCTACCTAGTTCCTGTCCCTGACCATAGTTCGGCTGACTTGAATCAACTTAGCACTATGGCTCAGGATATATGCACAGAATTAACACTTTGTCAAGTCAACTCCCATCTAACACTAGCTTTAGAAGAAGCTATTAGTGCCAGTGAAAATTTAATTGTTTTATGTGGTTCCCTATATTTACTCGGTCATTTTTTTAATAGCAGTGAGCAGTGAGCAGTCAGCGGTCAGCATTAGGACTTTTTTTAGATTGAGTCGGGGATTTAAACTCTTCAGCGCACCATCAGGCGCTTGGGGTTCCAGGGATTACCCAAGGTCAAAAAGCTTATAGCTGAAATGCTGATAGCTAATAGCTAGTTAACAATTAGCAGGAACTAAAGACTTCACTACTGGGAGCTGTATTTTTGTATTTTCTGAATCTAGATATTTCGTATTTTCTGAATTTAGATATTTCGTAAGCATTCAGCAGTCAGCTATCAGCTATCAGCTAGAAGGAGGAATTAGTCTCCAAGGAAAATTAAAATTTATATTTGCGTAGCATTCCGCACGAAAAGCTGAATGCTTTTTGCGCAGCATTCCGGAACGGAGATACTAATAGCTGAATGCTTACCTCACCTGAATCCTTACGATATTTCTTAAAAATAGCTTCAATTTTTTCTTGGCTGATTGGTTTGTTAATAAACTCAGAACATCCGACAAACTGAGCGCGAACCCGGTCAATCATACTGTCTCTCCCAGTTAAAATTACTATAGGAATATTTTTAAAATCAGGTATTTTACGAATTTGACTACAGACTTCATAACCATTAATAACAGGCATATCTATATCCAAAAATATTAAATCTGGCTTTACTTGCACAACAGTAGGTACAGCCAATGTAGACTTTTCAATCCCAATAAATAGATAGCCACTTTTGGTAATAATTTTACCGATTAATGTATTAATTATTGGGCAATTATCAATACAAGCGATTAATTTTGTTTGATCTACAGAGATGGAATTTTTTGTAGTTTCTAGGGATGGTGAATTTGTTTTTTTAATCTCTTTTACTTCATTTGCTAAAGCATCAAATTTAACTACAGCTAATGCAGGTAAATCTGGCAAAACAGTAAGTTTAATTATTCCTTGAGTGACATAATGAATTAATTTTTTAGTCAGACTTAATAAATCCTGCTTTAAGTAAAAAGCCAAATCTCGCAATGTTAATTTTTTACTAATTAATGCCTGAAATTTTTGGTAGATTAGAGTAGATGTGTGTTTTTTTAGAGTTTCAGGTTTGTTCAATACAGGTGCTAAATTGGGAGAATAATTGTGTAAATTTGCCTCACACCAATCTTGCCATATTGGCTTAACTTTTTCAAAAGCTTCATAGATACTCAAACGAAAGATAGGTTGCATCATTTCCGCTTGTAGATTACAACTTATAGAAGTCACCTGTAAAGTATCTAAATTATCCTGTTGAATTAAATCAAATAATACTTCTACCAAGGTATTGTTAATTATAGAAATAGCTTGCGAAAGTGAAATTTTTTCTTGTTTGAGTAAAATATTAACTATGTAATATTGCCAGCTTTCACAAACATCATGGGTGTATAAACTGAGAGTTTCCAAAGAAATAAAAGGGCAAAACTGAGTGAAAATTCTGCGCCATCTTCGCCAAGCGCTATTACCACCTGTTGCCCAAATTAGACATCCCCGATCAAAATATAATTGCCACTTTTGTTCTTCAGTATTCTGGAGTTCTAATTTACCAGTAAATTGTTTAGGTATCAGACGGATTAAATGTTTAAAAAACCTCGCTGTAGTCTGTTTTGTTTTACTAATCATTTTTAATACTCTATCAATGCAGTCCTGATTTGCGATATTCTTAAGCTCATACTTCTAAAAAGATAACATCCGCAATTTCACTGAATCTTAATTCAAATTTAATCTCTAATTCAAGACTTTAGTGTAACGGTTCTAGAAGTATTTATTCAAGTTATCGACTCAATTTAATTTTACTTAAAAAATTTATAAATATCGTCCGTGATTGTACGGATATTTAACAGATATTTAATTAAATATCGATCTCCTCTTGAGGCAATTACTGATTTAAAAGTGGATCATTTTAGTTATCAATACTTACAAATAAAGATAGAGGCTTCAAATACGGAATTTTCTTTTTTATACCCTTGAAAGGAGAAGCTTGAGACCTTATTTATTTGTCAAATAAATCAAATCTTATACCGATAAAAGAAAAAGAGGCTTGACAGAAAGCAATGAGAATAGTAATCATATAATTGTTGTTCATAGCAGCTTGCTTCATTTTTTGACAAAGACTGCGTTTAAATATTTTTTCTCTGGATGGAGAAAATGAAGTACCAATCGTCTGAGAATAGTCAAGTTGTGTAGACTATACTCTGACAAAATACAACATTGATATTCAGAAAAAGTGGCATAAAGTGTTCAATTAAGATTATTTTTATTGACAATTTATTATGAATTTTAAGATTTATTTTACCTTGAAGTTTTTTTTTAATCTCAGCTTTAGTCTTAGCTTATTAGGACTTACTGCTTGCCAACAAATATCAAATGATACAATTCCCGAAGAAGGAATTACTAAAAAAACAATTCGACTAGGTTCTGTCCTAGCTTTAGAAGGACAACAAGAGATAGTAGGAAATAGGATAAAATATGGTTTGAAAGCTGCATTTGACGATCAATTAGTACAAACAAAAAAGCTTGAGTTAATCATTGAAAATGATTATTATGAGCCTGGAGTTGCTTATCAAAAGACACAAGAGTTAATTGAATCTGGCATTTTTTTAATGATAGGAAATCTTGGTACTCCCACCGCACAAAAAACATTACCAATTTTAAATAAAAACAATATTCCTGCCGTTGGTTTTGTTACTGGTTCTGAACTTTTGCGATCGCAATCCGAGCTAATCATTAATTATCGTCCGAGTTATGCACAAGAAATAGAAACTGTAGTTAAAATGGCTTTATATGCAGGAGTCAAATCCTCTGAAATTTGTGCTTATGTTCAAGATGATAGCTTAGGTCTGGGTGGCTTAAAAGCAGTCAGAAAAGCTTTAGCACAAGCACAGGTTGAAGAGAAAATCTTAGATACATACGACCAAGTTTTACAGTATAAAAAAAAGGGAAATAAAGACAATATTTTGCTTAGTCCTGTAGGATTTTATCCCCGTAATACTCCCTATGTAGAAGAAGGTTATAACTCATTAAAAAAGTGGGAAAAAAACACGGAAATAAACTGTAGATTAGTCATTACAGCAGGAACTACTACTAATATCGGACGATTTATTAAGTTCGCTCAAGATGAAGGAGAGAATTGGGTTATTTCCTCCTTATCATCTGGTTCTCTAGAAGAATTACAGTTGAGTTTAGAAGAATACGGTATTACAGATAAAGTAATTATAACAACAGTTGTCCCCTCATTAGACTCCGATCTACCTATTGTTCAAGAGGCAAAATCTAAGCTAAAAAATGAGTTCGATCATATATCTTTAGAAGGATATATTGTAGGAAAAATGACTTTGAAAATTCTCCAAACAATACCAGGAAAAATTAATCGTGATAACTTTTTAAAACAGGCTGCTATTTCTAAGTTTGATCTAGGTGGTGTTGCGATAGATTTGACTCAAGGACGAATCCAGTCTTCTGACCTTGTTGTAGTAAAGATTTTTACCCCTCAAGGATTTAAAAAATTAAATAAAGAGAAATTAAGAGATATGTTTAAATAATTATTCTAAACTATACAAACCAAGGAATAAACTCGCTTTATTGCCATAATTATTGTCTTTCAAATGACACAATTTTATATTATAGAAGCCCTAACCGTATCTCAGCAAAGGTGAGGTTTTTGGCAAAGGAGTAAGGAGTCAGGAAATGGAAAATATATAAATAATAGAGGAAACAGGTAAAATCTAAGTGCCCTTGCTTCACCATCTCCCCTACTCTCAATCGATAATTGTCAACAGATCCCAAATAGGTTCTACAAGAAAGTTTATGCTTAAGTCCGGATTATAATGTTTAGTGTTTTTAGAGGAAAAATGATTAATGGATACAAGAGAAAAAAACTTACAAAAAGAAATAAGTAACCCTGAATCTATCGATTCTGAAAAATCTCAAAGCACTCCTGAAAAGGCTATATTAAAAGAACCTAAACTATTAAAGCCCATCTCTATTTTAGACACAAAAATTTCTCATTTTATTGAATGGCTACAAAATATTTCTTTATTTAAGTTAGCAGTTATTTTAAGTGAAGGCGCACTGTTGTTTGCCATAGTATCTTATGTAATTACCATACCTAGTCGAAACAAACAGGAGATACAAGAAGCTCGAAAGGTTCTGCGTGAAGAATCTGGCTATGAATATAGTGACGCACGGATTGCTGCCTTAAAAATTTTACATAGCAGAGGTTGCCAAAGTAATCCAGGACTAGAAGCAGCTAAAGCAAATATGGCCGATCTTACCCTTAATCCTTGCCAATCTCTATCTTTCACTCAGGGTTCACTGAAGGTTAATAAACGTTCAATGGATCTCTCCTATTCAAATTTAGCAGGAGCCGATCTATCAGGAGCCAATCTTGTTGGAATTAATTTACAAGGGAGTAACCTCCAGGGCGCAAATTTGGCCAATACTAATTTAGAAGGTGCTAATCTCACGGGTGTTCAATTACAAGGTGCGAATTTAACACAAGCCAACTTAAAGGAAGCGATACTCCAAAATAGTAATTTAGATAATAGTAATTTGTATGGAGCTAATCTTGACAAAGCTGATTTCTCTGAAGCTAGTCTAGTCAATGTTAGAGCCTTATGGGCTAATTTCAATGATGGTATTTTCTACCGAGCCAACTTACAATCAGCAAATTTGAATAGAGGGGATTTAAGAGGGGCTGATTTTTATAAAGCTAATCTAGAGAATGCCTCGTTACGTTTTGCTGATTTAAGTAGCACAACTAATGCGAGAGGAGCGCAATTACAACCCACTAATTTGCTAGAAACCCAATTAAAAGGGGCCGATCTGTGGGGAGCAAAAATGTGGTCAACATTTCAAATTAAGCGGGCTAAAAATTGGCAGGAAACCAATCGGAAGCCTAATTGGGAACAGGCGACCAAACAAGCAAGATTACCTCGTTTACGGATAGCTTTAATCAAACCAGAAACTCCTGAAACTCTTTTCGATTACTATGAATTAGGGATGCGTCGTGCTGCTAACCGTCGTGTAGAAATTTGGGCAATTACTTCCCCCGATGGTGTAGAGAACGAAGCCAAAATAATTAAGCAGTTGATTAAGGAAGGTATGGATGGAATTATCCTCAGACCTGAAGATTCCATTAAGTCACTCGATGCGCTTAAACTAGCTAGTGATGCTGGAGTGGCTATTATCACCCTCGGTTTCTGCTTTGATCCTATGGACGCAAAAGATTTAGCCATTGCTTGCTATAGTACAAATAACTTCCAAATGGGCTATGATTCAGCCCAAGATTTAGTAGAATGGTCTCAAAATAATTTACAGACTGATTCTTCCTCAAAATTGATTCAGCTTGCTTTAATTGATTCTGCTGTCTATGATAGCTACTATCCTTATCTGCAAGGAGCATTAAAAGCGATAAATGAATCGGATATCTCGTTTCAAATCGTTGATTCTGTTAACGTTACTTCTAATCGTGATACTGTAAAAGTTAAAGAACTACTTAAAAATAATCCTAGTATTCAGATGCTTTGGGGGGGGTCAAATCTAGCAACAGAGGTTGGACTTGCAGCGGTGATAGAATCTGGTTTGAATAATAAAGTTAAGGTTTTCGGAGTTTCAGACCTGTCGAGATATAAAGCTGAAATGTTACTCGATCCTAATAGTCCTATACATTCAATTATCGATCAGTCTGGTCTTCAGGTTGGTTATGATGCTACTAAAAAAATCATTTCTGTTTTGAGAAAAGAAAGTTCAGGAGCAGATTATCAAGTTTACCAAATTGAGCATGGTCTATTAACTCAAGATGACCCAGACCCTGTACGTTATTTTATCAAAAATTATGGTTGGTTCTAATTGGTTCTAATTAGTAGTTTCATTTTAGTTATTAGTACCTCAAATCTAACAAATTAGGAGGCTGGAAAAACTTCAGTATTTCTTTTCATCCCCTTGAAAGGTTATTCGTTATAGAACTCCTAAGTGTATCTTTTACATTTATTTTCCTTTCTACAACCTGAACGTTCACCTTTCATCTGCGTAGCAAAGTGGAAAGGAGTTCCATAAATGGGAAATTATGTTTCTTTTGTTGAACAAAAAGTCATGCACATAGGCGAACTAGCCCTCACAATTTTTATGATATCATAAAAATTGTGAGGGTGCAACAGAAAATACTTTGACGCGCGATTTTTATTTCAGGAGCTTCAGAGAATGAAAAAAATTGTGGTTTTGCACTAGGGATGGATGGAAAGATTTGATCGGGAAAAAAAGAATTTTCCAGAAGCTCCACAAGATGAAAATATTTCTGCTATTGCTGTTAGGGTCTGCCATGAATTAGACCTTAAAAGCTTTGTCAATTAAGGTTTTTAGCATCTGGATTCTTTCAAGACCAAAAACCAAAAACTCTTGCCACATCATCCTTTCAGATTTAATTGATGGCACGCTCTAGGAAAAATTCCTAAATATTTTGATGGTCTCTGAGCCAGTAAATTTAGTTGAATAAAAAATCATGCATATAGGCGAACGACTCCATATATTTTTTATGATATCATAAAAATTGTGAGGGCGCAACAGAAAATCCTTTCACGCGCGATTTTTATTTCAGGAGCTTCAGAGAATGAAAAAATTTGTGCTTTTGGATTCGGGAGATTATAGATAGAAAAATTTTAAACATAAAAAACTAAACATAAAAAACTATAGCTTATTCCATTCAGATGCAGCATCAGTGATCGCCTGTTCAATAGTTTTTTCTCCCAAAATAGTTACCTGCAAATTTTGATAAATAATTTGTTTCAACTTATCCAAATTTTTAACTCTTGGGAGTAAAACTTCTGCTTTAAAAATTTGACTAGCACTAATAACTCGCGCCCGATCTTGAGTAGAAGCATCATCAGGAATATTTTGAAAATAACTATTCTCTAATGTCTTAGTTGTAGAAGGTAAAACATTATTCTCCTGAGTAAAAGCCATTTGATTTTGATAATTAGTAATAAACAAAGCAAATTTCAGCGCTTTATCCGGTAGTTTAGTATTGCTAGAAATAGCAAAATTCATTAATACTAGACTATTCTTATTACTCTTACCGGTAATTTGAGATGTTGGGAGTGATACTTTTCCAATTTCTGGTGTATTTTCAGAGATAGCTTCAATCAATTCTGGTCCAGAAAATACCATAGCAATTTCCCCTGCTTGATACAAATCTTCCCCAGCTTGAATCCCTTGTGTTAATACTTCCTCTGGTAATAAACCTTCCCTATATAAATCAACCCAATACTTAAATACTTCCTTGCCAACTGGAGTATTAAAAGCAGCTTTTCCATCAACATCTATTAATTTAACCCCCATCTTAGGAAAAGACTCTAATACTTCATTTCCTCCTTGTGGTGAAAAAGAAACAAAAAAAGCATATTTATCAGTTCTTTCTTTAATTTGTTTAGCTACCTTAGCCAACTCTGTATAAGTTGTTGGAAGTCGATCAACTTCTGCTTGTTTAAATAGCTCTGAATTATAGATTGTTATATTTGTCCTACAATACCATGGAATAGCAAAACTTTTACCATTAATCTGACTAGCTTGCCAAAGATTGGATAAATATTCATTCTTAACCGAATCTGATAAAATAGTATCCAAATTTAACCAAGCATTAGGTTCAGTCAATAAATGTGCAAAACTTGAATTAAGATTAACAACATCTGGAAGAGTTTCTGTCAAAATAGCACTCTCAATTTTGCTTTCCATCTCAGACCAAGGTACATCAACCCATCGCACCGATAAACCTGGATTATCTGCTTCAAAATCAGCAATCAACTGATTAAAATAATTAGTAAACTGAGGTTGAAGCTGTATCGTCCAAAACTCAATTTCTTTAGTCTTTAAATTAGGATAGGGAGTATTACAACCAATCAAAAATGTTAGTATTAGTCCCAAAATAGCAAATACCTGGAACCTTTTCCATTTAACTATAATAAACATTTGATAAATTTTAGAAAAACATCTCATATGCTGTCTTATAATTACAGCAATTTTCACTTTATTAGACCACAGTAGAGATGTTTCATGGAACCTCTCTACACTATAATAATTCCTCGAAAACTTGAGGTACAAAATTTTAGGCTTTAGACAGCTAGCAAGAGGTTCAAAAATTAATAGTAGTTCTACTTTAGCAATCCTAAATAGGTTGTAATACCAATTCCCATGCATTAAGGCTATACTTGAGTGACACTTCAGTTATCAAGTAATTAACACAAATAAAATAAATTATTCCCTAATTATTATCCAGTTAATGTTCATTATTCTTCTGTTTAATTCTCCCCCCTCCTCCCACACTCCCGTGGGGAGCAAGTGCGGCAGCTATATCGCTCTCTTTCGCAATTATTGATGTTCTATTCATCTATTATCCAATAGTTAGGGCTAGCAAATTAAACCTCAAAGCCTTTACAGATAAAAGTTTCAGCCTTTTCATGCATCAAAATTGATGTTCTATTCATCTATTGTCCAATAGTTAGATAAATTTCCGCAGGTTATTATTGTACATATGCACAAGCAAGTGTGGCAGCTATATACTTTCATGCAACAAAGCCTCATAGGCGTTTGATTTCCCAACCTAAGCTAAGATAGGATTTGGTTTCCAAACCCCTACAATTTTTTTTCACAAATTATTTAGGATTAGTATTTGAGGAATTTCCTAATTGAGAGAGGGAATAGGAAATAGGGAACAGGGAGTCAATAGGATATTTCATTAATGGATAATGGATAATGGATAATGGATAATGGATAATTACCTCTGGTTAAAACCGCACGGGAATTGAAGATCAGGAAATATCCTAGCACTTTTTTCCCCTATCCAAGGGGAGGCTTCAAGGGAAAAAGCGGTCGAGGGATGGCGAGGAAACCTCGCCATATCCCATCGACCAAGAGAAATAAATCTTTTCCTTATTCGTCTTACCTCTCCCTTTTAGGGAGAGGTAATTATCAATTATCAATTATCAATTATCAATTAATGAACTCTCTCTTTTAGGGCTATACTTTATAAACATCTTTCTTAACATAAAAAGTAGACATTATAGGCAAGTTTTGCGTGAGTCTTGGATAGGGTTTTTCTGGATAAAAAATATATTCTTTAATCCATTTTCTTGAAAAATTTAAGTAGTTTTACTTGGCTACTATAACTCTTACTCCCTTCTGCCCTACTCCCTGCCACCTTATTCTCCACAAGGTTTTCATAGTTCCTTATAAGGTATAGTTTTTAGGGAGAGGATTGACTAAAAGGAAAAAAAGTCTTTTTTTTCCCTTTAAAGGGGGGCTTGAAATATGAATTATTAAATATGAATTATTAAATATGAATTATTAATTATTCTGTAACTTACACTAACCTAACAAAAGCAAATTTTGCTTCAAATTAAAACCAGGAGAAAGAAAAATGGTTAATTACTTAAAAAACCTGTTTAAAAAAAAGAAACCAGGAATAGGAATAGAACTCGGCCCAGAAAGAATTAATATTGCCGAAATCCGGCAACAAGGAGATAAATTAAAATTAGTAACCTTTGCTACAGCAGAAGTACCAGAAGATGTATTTTTTGAAGGTCAAATAATTGATGCCCCCACAATGTCAGAACTAATAGAGTCAATGATAGAGGACAATAACATCAAAACTCGCAGAGTAGCAACAGCAATTCCAGGTAGAGAAGCAGTTACCCGTGTAATTCCCGTACCAGCAGAATTAAACGACGAAGAATTACAGGATTATATGAATCAAGAAGCAGGTTTATACTTACCATTTCCCAGAGAAGAAGCAGATGTAGACTATCAAAAATTAGGAGTTATAGTAGATCCAAATGATGACCTAGAAAAAGTACAAGTCGCCTTAGTCGCAACTAGAAAAGAAGTAACAGATGGCTACATAGAAGTTTTTACACAAGCAGGATTAGCAATAGATGTTTTAGAAGTAAGTAACTTTGCCCTGATCCGTACAGTAAAAGATATACTCCAACAATATGGTCCTCAAGAAGCAACAGTCATTGCAGATTTAGAATTTGACAGTACCGAACTTGCTATCGTAGTAGACGGAATACCCCAATTTAACCGGACAATTCCTATTGGCACCTATCAAATGCAATCCTCCTTAAACGAAGCAATGAACTTACCTCCAACCAGAGATACTACAGAGTTATTAGGGATGACCGTTCCAGTATTAGATACAATGGGAGTCACAGGAAACGAACCAAATCCCGGAACAAATGCTCTACTAAAAGTATTAGCAGAATTAGGAGATGAACTGCGACGCTCAATAGACTTCTATCTCAATCAATTTGAAGATTTGGAGGTGGCACAATTATTATTAACAGGATCGGGAGCAGCAATAGGACAAGTAGATGACTTTTTCATGCAACGTTTAAGTTTACCAGCGTCTAAAGTCGATCCAATCGAAACTTTAGCCTTAGAAACAGAAGAAGAAATTCCGCCAGAACAACGTTCCGGTTTAGGAATTGTATTAGGTTTAGGACTAAGAGAGGTATAAATTAATATGTATGGCCTAGATATAAATTTTCTTAACGATCGCCCAGAATATAAAAATAAAAAAGATATTCCCAAACCAGCGAGTAGTGGACCATCACTAGAAGACCCAAAACCAATTCTAATTGGGGCAGCAGCAGCAGTAGCAGTTAATGGTCTAGTTGCAGGTGGATGGTTATATCTAAATCAAGTAAACACTAAACTTCAGGCAGACTTAGACAAATTAAATGGTGAATTGAGTAAGCTTGATGCTCAAGTTAAAAACCTTGAAGCAATCAAAGAAAAAACTAAGACATTTAAAGCAGAGGCAAAAGCTTTAGCCACAGTTTTCGACCAAATTAAACCATGGTCAGCATTATTAGGAGAGTTTGGATCTTTAGTACCTAGTGGGGTAATAATAACCAGCATAGAACAAAAAGAACCAAAAGTATCAGCCCCAGCTCCCTCCAAAAAATCTGCTAAAAAGGGAGAAAAAACAGAGACACCAGCTCCCTCAAAACCAACAGCAACTCTATCATTTGCTGGAACTTCAGATTCTTACGGTCAAATTAATGACTTTTTATTGTTATTGCAAAGCTCTCCCTTTTTCCAAGGAGAAAAAACCAAACTTATTACTGCTGCGAAAAAACCTAATCCTACTAGATTAGAATTACGAGAATCAAACTCAACCTTAGCACCAGAAATACCAGAATTACCCCCAATAGTTGAATATAAAATCGAAACAAATCTCAGCCCTTTAGGTGCATCAGAATTATTGCCTCAATTAAAAAGTAAAGGAGCAATTGGATTAGTAGATAGAATAGAAACACTAACAGAAAAAGGAGTATTTTAAAAATGGTAGCAGTAAATGAATGGAATGAAGAACAAGAAGAACAAGAAGAAGGAGGATGGGGTCCGAAAATTCTAGGTGTCTCTCTCAAAGACCCCAGATTTATTGGAGGAGCTATTGGTGTCGTAGGCTTAGGAATAGCAGGTTTATTAGGATATAATCAGCTTAAACCAGCTATCGAAAAAAGTGCTGAATTAAGAGGAGAAATAAAAACAGCAGAAGTCAAAATTAAAGAGCAGCAAAAACAAATAAAAGAACGACCAAAAGCAGAAGCAGAAAGGAAAAAAGCTGAAAAACAAAGAGAAGACGTAACCAGCTTATTTGCCAGTGAAAAAACAATGAAAACTCTGCTATACGATATTAATAAACTCATAGATCAAATTAATGCTGGAATTACAGATGAAGACCAACAAGCAAAAATGACAAAATTTCAACCAGTGGAGCCAAAAGATGGTAACTATATAGTTAACGATAACTCATTAGGACCACTGGTAAATGGTAAATTAAAGCGACGAGAATTCAAAGTAGAATTTGAAGGCAGTTATCCTCAAACAAGAGCATTTATGATTGCTATAGAAAGGATGCAAACATTATTAGTAGTGAAAAACTTAAAAACTAAACTCGAACAAGGAAATCAAGTTATAGAAGTTGAATGGAAACAAAATAAATTTGTACCAGTTAGCTTGCCAGAAAGTAGACTCAGAACATCCTTTGATATGCACGCTCTATTAGCCTTAAGTGAACAAGAGTCATTGGGCAAAGAAGAGCCAGAAAAAAAATAACACAATTTGCTAAATAAATGTTATTTTATCAGAAAAATTAGGTCTGAAATTTTCCCTTTATTAGAGCATATTTTTTATCCCTAAAAATTAATAGATAATTAATCATTACCCCTGGTTAAAACCATAACGGAATTGAATATAAGGAAATATCCTACTACCACTTTTTCATCTTGAAATAGAATGCTTTATATCTTTATTTTTTAGGGAAAAATTGAGATTGAAATAGGGAAGTATTAAGCAGAGATGGGAATTATTTCCCCACCTTTTCCCTAATATTGATATTGTCTTCCTTCAAATCATGTCCTGACAAAAAAAGGTCTCAAACCTCCTCTATTAGATAGGGCTGTTTCAAAGTATCGTGAGTTAACAATTTAAGGAGAAGGCGAGATGTTTAGGATCAGAAAATAGAAGACTTATATCATGTCCGCTGGTATCATTTGTGTAAAAGTTGGGGAAATATTTACCTTATGTAAGGTTTTTCTTTTTCTTCTTTCTTCTCTCCTAGATAACTAAAGCCTTCTTCCTTACCTTCTCACTTGCAATACCGATGCTACCGGACATGATATTAGCCAAAATTTACCGATTTTTCAGTCGATAAGTATCATTAAACTCTGTCTAAATCTCTGGTTCAATGCCCTCAAATAAAAACTATTCGTATTTTTAACCTTTAAGAATAATTGATGAATATTGGGGATGCCCTGTGGGTAAAGCGTGGAAAATTCTCCCCTGCTCCCTACTCCCCTGCTCCCCCTCTGCCTTTTCAGGACTACCAAAATTCAAAAAAAGAAAAAGTTAAAAAATTTTAGCTCCAAATCTGAAGAAAAAGACCTATACTCTAGCCCAAGACCAACATCTGAATTAATAAAGAAGCCCAACGTGGAGTGAGGAAAGTGAAACACCAAATACAATTTAGTAGTGGACTATTAACTGGAGTCGCGGCAGTAATTATAGCCCAGACCCCAGCCTTTGCAGTAACCCAAATAACCCAAATTCAGTTAAGTTCAGCAGACGGCGGCATGAATATCGTCTTAGTTACCAGTAATGGCGATCGCCCCGAAGTATTCTCAGTCAACAGAGACAACTCTTTCGTTGCA
Source organism: Dapis hubbardiae BLCC-M172 (assembly GCF_050016015.1). Taxonomy (NCBI): domain Bacteria; kingdom Bacillati; phylum Cyanobacteriota; class Cyanophyceae; order Oscillatoriales; family Microcoleaceae; genus Dapis; species Dapis hubbardiae. The sequence goes on along the minus strand of NZ_JBNHEQ010000202.1, from coordinate 52,984 downwards.
GACATAATCAATGCCCAACTCAGCTTACCCCAGGGCAACAAATTTCGGAAAGAAAGTCCAGCCCCTGGTATAGAATATGTAGAGGTAATGCAGGTAGACGCTAATAGCGTGCGGGTAGTTATCCGAGGTAAAGAAAGTCCTCCCAGAGGTAGAATTATCCAAGGAGGAGGCCAAGGAATTATCCTCAGTGCTGCTGTCAGCTCAGGAGAAATAGCTCAAAGACCCCAGCCCAATAGTTTTCCCCCACCCTCAGAAGCAGCACCTCCTCCCGCAGAACCTCCAACCCCACCAGTAGAACCTGAAAGAACTGTAATACCTTCTAGAGAAACAACTACAAGCCCAAAGCCAGAGGTACTATTACCAGACTCAGGACTAACAGGAGATGGTTTCCCAACTCTACCAGGACAACCCTCCCCCAGTGAAGTACCACCCTTTCAACCACGAGCAGTAGCACCACCAGTAGGCGATATAGCAATATCTAATATCAACCCTTCAGTAGAAGTTATAGATTTAAGCACCCAAGAAAAAATACCTCGTTTAGTATTACGAGATGCTCCAGTTAGAGATGTTTTAGCCTTACTAGCTAGAGCAGCAGGATTAAACGTTGCCTTTAGTTCAGGAGGAGACCCAGAAGCAGAAACAGGGCCGACTATTTCCCTAGATATTGAAAATGAGCCAGTTCAAGATGTTTTTAACTACGTTTTACGTCTAAGTGGGTTGCAAGCCAACCGAGTAGGTAACACAGTATTTGTAGGACAAGAACTACCAGCAGAAGCCAGAAATGTTGTGGTTCGCTCCTTCCGTTTAAACCAAGTTCCGGCCCAAGAAGCTGCAGGTTTCTTAGTGAGTCTTGGAGCAGAAAGTGCCATTGTAACAAGCCAACCAGTAACTCAGGTTAATACGGTTAATATTCCTGGAACCGATCAGGCAATCACAAATACCGAAACAATTACAAGAACAGTTGTTCAACCCCTGCGCTACGACCCCCAAGATGCTCCACCAATATTAGATGGTTTGCAAATAGCAGTTGATAACCGACTCAATAGTATTACCTTGGTTGGTCCACCACAAAAAGTTGAAATAGCAGCAGCCCAATTAATTCAGTTAGATTTACGACAACGGCAAGTAGCTGTAAACGTCAAAGTTATAGATGTCAACTTATCAGGAGAAGAAAGGTTTAATAGTAGTTTTTCTTTTGGGATAAATGACACTTTCTTTATCAACGATAATGGAGCAGCATCTCTAAATTTTGGTAGTTTGCAACCTCCTACTATTACACAGCAGGATGGTAGTCCTCTTTCTCGTCCTGTAACTAATAACCCACTTGCTGGAAATGACCCCTTCTTTGATAGCCAACGTAGATTTGATGTTCCATTTACAGGTATCCCTAATGTCAATCAGGGTAGAGGTACTTTCCTTAGACCAATAGCTCCCACAACAGGTGAACCGACAAGAGTTGGGATAACAGATTATGAACCTTCAGAAATAGATGTTAATGATGATGGGACAATAGATGTAACACTAGGAGAAGCAGAATTTGGTTTGTTCCCTCAAATTTTGTATCCCAGACGATTCCTATCACAGTTGCGGGCTACTGTTATTAGTGGTAATGCTAAAATTCTCACCGATCCAACTTTAGTGGTTCAAGAAGGGGAAATTGCTAGTGTCAGACTTGTAGAAAATATCGTCAGAAGTATTGACAGTAATTTTACAGATGATGGGGGTACAAGTCGAGAAACTAGAACTGTTCAGTTTGAAGATGTGGGTCTAACCCTAGCTATACAGGTAGAGAGAATAGATGATAATGGCTTTGTAACTGTAACAGTAAACCCAGAAGTAAGCTTTATTTCGGACAGGATACCAACAGATGCTGATAATGAAAATGAATTTGGTACAGAAATTGCCAGGCGTCGGGTAGAATCTGGTAGAATTCGTCTGCGGGATGGACAAACTCTAATTATTTCTGGCATTATTCAAGAGCAAGAAAGAACAATAGTAAATAAAGTACCTCTTTTGGGAGATTTACCAATTATTGGTACTCTTTTCCGCAGTAGTCAAAATGAAAATCAACGAGCGGAAACAATTGTACTACTAACTCCTCAAATACTTGATGATGGCGATCGCTCTTCTTGGGGCTACCGATATAATCCAAGTCCAGATGCTTTGCAAATGATGGAAAGAGGTCAACCAAGACCGCGCTAAAATTAAAAGTTAAAAGTTAAATGTCAGGGATGGTATATAATTTATCACTTTGAACCATCCCACTTCCGTTGATTATTGAAAAACTAGATCGATCTAGTTTTAGTGACTATCCGAGAAAACCAGGCTCAACTAATCAACTAATTTCCTTTTTTGATTATAGATTAGCAAATAGTCAGAACTTTATAGTGCTTTACAGAATGATATTTAAAGTGCCAGAAAAACTAGATCGATCTAGTTTTAGCTACTATCCGAGAAAACCAGGCTCAATGAATCAACTAATTTCCTTTTTCCTTTTTTGAGATTAGCCAAAAAATCCGACTCAAAAATTTTGACTAGGGAGTGGAGTGCTTCACAGAATGATATTTCCCCCTCAGAAAAACTAGATCGATCTAGTTTG
>NZ_JBNHEQ010000202.1:44458-50285 GCF_050016015.1 Dapis hubbardiae BLCC-M172 | reverse complement strand
GCGAGTGCTTCACAGAATGATATTTCCCCCTCAGAAAAACTAGATCGATCTAGTTTGAGTTACTATCTGGGGAAAACCAAACTCAACGAATCAACTAATTTCCTTTTTTGATTATAGATTAGCAAATAGTCAGACTCAAAAATCCTGACTTGCGAGTGCTTCACAGAATGATATTTCCCCCTCAGAAAAACTAGATCGATCTAGTTAGAGCTACCATCCGGTGAAAACCAGGCGCAACGAACCAACTAAATTTCCTGTTTAATGATAGATGAGCAAAAAATCAGACTCCAAGGTGAGGATTTTGGAGTGCTTCACACAATGATATAGGAAATGCCAGAAAAACTAGATCGATCTAGTTAGAGCTACCATCCGGTGAAAACTAGACTCAACGAACCAACTAATTTTCATGTTTAATGATAGATTAGGCAAAAAATCAGACTCCAAAATCCTCATCTTCGAGTGCTTCACACAATGATATGGGAAATGCCAGAAAAACTAGATCGATCTAGTTAGAGCTACCATCCGGTGAAAACTAGGCTCAATGAATCAACTAATTTCCTTTTTTGATTATAGATTAGCCAAAACATCCGACTCAAAAATATTGACTTGCGAGTGCTTCACAAGATGATATTTCTCAAAAAAACTCAAACGATCTAGTTAGAGCTACTATCTGACGGAAACCAGACTCAACGAATCAACTAATTTCCTTTTTTGATTATAGACTAGCCAAAAATACGACTCAAAAATCCTGACTTGCGAGTGCTTCACAGAATGATATTTCACCCCACCATCAAAACTCAAACGATCTAGTTAGAGCTACCATCCGGTGAAAACCAGGCGCAACGAATCAACTAATTTCCTTTTTTGATTATAGATGAGGCAAAACTCAGACTCCAAAATCCTCACCTTCGAGTGCTTCACACAATGATATAGGAAATGCCAGAAAAACTAGATCGATCTAGTTAGAGCTACTATCTGGTGGAAACCAGGCGCAACGAACCAACTAATTTTCATGTTTAATTATAGATGAGGTAAAAATCAGACTCCAAAATCCTCACCTTCGAATGCTTCAGACAATGATATTTTACCCCTCAGAAAAACTAGATCGATCTAGTTAGAGTTACCATCCGGTGAAAACCAGGTGCAACGAACCAACTAAATTTCCTGTTTAATTATAGACTAGGGAAAAAATCAGAATCAAAAATCCTCACCTTCGAGTGCTTCACACAATGATATAGGAAATGCCAGAAAAACTAGATCGATCTAGTTATGGCTCAATATCTATGGAGAGATATTTCTAATATAGAAAAAGAGTCCCTTAATGAACCTAGAAGAGTGTTTTTGGGCCAAAAAAATGAATAAAAGTTAAAGAAGTCTTGAAATCTACATAAATTAAAGGTTTTACCGCTCCATATTACCCAATCAGAGATTAGAATAAACCAGTGAAAGCTAGATTATATGGGGTTTTCAGCAAAAAAAATATCAAGTTTTGCCTAAGACAGCCACTTATGATATGCCAGAGAATCTGGGAAAACATTATCAGTCAAAAGGTTTGAGGTTTTGGTAAGAATTATAAAAAGGTACAGTTAACAGCAAAAAGCCCAGTAACTGAAAAACCTACTAACAAGACCCCAAAACTTTGCTGACTTGAACTTAAGATTTACTGGTTACTAACTAAACCCTACTATAATGTTTCGTCCAAATAAAAAAGGAGTATTTCAATGAACAAAGGTGAATTAGTAGACGCAATTGCCAAAAAAGCTGAAGTCACTAAAAAACAAGCCGATGCTGTACTAAGTGCAGCCCTAGAAGCTATCATGGATGCGGTGGCCGAAGGGGATAAAGTTACCCTAGTTGGTTTTGGTTCATTTGAATCAAGAGAACGCAAAGCCCGAGAAGGACGTAATCCCAAAACAGGTGACAAAATGGAAATACCTGAAACTACAGTACCAGCCTTTTCTGCGGGTAAATCTTTCAAAGAGTTAGTCGCCGAAAGGAACGGTAAATAAATATAATCCAGCTTTGACCAAACCAGTACACGGAGGAAATTTAGCTTGGGCAGCCACAGTGGCAGGTTGTCCAATATCTGCTATTCTGGATTTCTCAGCCAGTATTAATCCTCTGGGGCCGCCTGATTCGGCCATCCATGCTATTCAAACTAATATCAGCCAACTTAGAGCTTACCCAGACCCTAATTATCAGGAGTTAAAGAAAGCTCTTAGTCTGAGTCATCCTCCTCTTACTCCAGAGTGGATTTTGCCTGGCAATGGTGCAGCCGAATTATTAACTTGGGCAGCTCTAGAATTGTCAAAGCTGGAAAAAATTTATTTAGTAGCGCCTGCTTTTGGTGACTATCGACGCGCTCTGCAAACTTTTACAGCTAATGTAGTTGAATTTCCTCTAACAATAGGGGAATGGAAATTAGAGCAGTTGGAAATAGAAGCTGATACAAACAAAGGACTGCTGCTCAATAATCCTCACAATCCCACGGGAATGTTGATGGAGCTAGAAACAATAGTCCCTTATTTGGAACAGTTTGGTTTGGTAGTGGTAGATGAAGCATTTATGGACTTCTTACCACCACCCCAACTTCAAAGCTTAGTACCACTGGTGACAAAATTTGAGAATTTGGTTATTTTACGCTCTCTGACTAAATTCTATAGTTTACCGGGATTAAGATTAGGTTATGTAATTTCTCATCCTGAACGCCTCCAAAAATGGCAAAAATGGCGAGACCCTTGGCCTGTAAATACCTTGGCCATAGCTGCGGCTCAAGGAGTTCTTCAAGACCAAGCATTTCAACAGGAAACTTGGGATTGGTTAGCAGATGCTCGTCCTCAACTATTCCAAGGTTTAAGGGAGTTACCGGGTTTACAACCATATCCAGGTGCAGCCAACTTTTTATTAGTCCACTCTCAAACATCCGTTGACCAGCTACAGATAAAATTACTCAAACAACATAAAATTTTGATTAGAGATTGTTTGAGTTTTCCAGAATTGGGCGATCGCTATTTTCGAGTCGCTGTCCGTACCCAACAAGAGAATCAAAAGTTAATTGATGCTTTAGCAGAAATTTTGAATTGAGGAGTCAGGAGTCGTAGGGGCTTGCTGGCCATTCGCCCTTACAGAATAAACGGGAATTATAGGAGAGGTAGGAGGAAGAATTTTCAATAATTGATAATTACCTCTCCCTAAAACGGATTGGATTGAATAAAAGGAAAGTAAATTCATTGTTTCTCCTTAATCATGAGAGGCTTTAAACCTTAATTATTCGGTAAGAGTGATTTTTCTGTCCTTATCTACATAGTAGGGGTTCGGTCTCCAAACCGAAAAAGTCTTGTAGTAAGGGGAGGAGTCAGGAGTCAGGAGTTAGGGGAATTATAGAGGAGGTAGGAGGAAGAATATTCCCTTGATTTTTCTGCCTTTATCTGCCTAAAATGCTAATTTTTTGAACCTGAGCGACCTAAAAGCTTGCAATTTTTTCGACTGAAAAAAAGCTAAAACATCTACAGATAAAGGTTTTTATATTTAATCAGCAAGCCTTAACTTAGAGATAATTTTCATTATCCACTATCCATTATCAATTAATAAGATTTCCGTACTTGATTTAATTAAGTACAGTTTTAACCAGAGGTAATTATTCATTATCAATTATCAATTATTCATTATTCATTATCCATTATTAATTATGACAATATTTTTATGAACTATGCTTGACTATGATGTAGTAATTATAGGTGGAACAATAACAAGTATTTATGCTGCTATTACCGCAACAAAACTTCAAGGTCGTGTTGCTCTCATACAACCTCCTCACACAAAAAGAAATACAACTAACTCCGCTATTTTTGACAATACTCAAGGATTTCATCAAAACAAAATTATCAGTCAAATAGCGAATTTTGTCGAACAGATACACCACAAACAACAGTTTGGTATTTATCAAGGAAGTGATGATTCAGGAGAAATTTCGGTTAAGTTTGAAGAAGCACAAAAGTATGCTAATTATGTAGTTAATAATCAATTAGCAAAATATGAACCTGCAGTTTTAGCAACTTTAGGAATAGACGTAATTTTTGGTGAGGGAAAATTTGTTGATCGCCCTCACCTAGCTTTTGCAGTAAAAGGAAGACATTTACGTTCACGCAAATATTTATTAGCTAATCCATCTCAGCCTATAATACCAGCAATTCCAGGATTAACAACCACTGAATTTATTACTCCCCAAAAAATTCAAGAACTCTCAAAACTTCCTGATAGTTTAGCTGTTATTGGTGGCGACCCTAGTGGAATAGAAATAGCACAAAGTTTTTCTAGGTTGGGAACTAAAGTAATTATAGTAGTCAAAAGTTCTCATATTTTAGGTAAAGAAGATTCAGAAGCAGCATTTTTAGTTCAAGCTCAGTTAGAAGCGGAAGGTATTAGAATATTAACTCAAACAGAAGTATCTCAAGTCAGAAAAATAGACAATAAAAAATGGATTTTAGTAGGAAACGAAGCTATAGAAATAGATGAAATTCTCTTGGCAGCAGGTAATAAACCAAATCTACAAACTTTAAACTTAGAAGCAGTAGGAGTAAAGTTTAATAATCATAAATTGTTATTAAATAAAAAGCTGCAAACAACTAATTCCCAAATTTATGGTTGTGGAGATTTAATAGGTGGATATTCATTTCCTAATATTGGTAATTATGAAGCTCGAATAGCCATAAAAAATATTTTATACTTGCCTATTTTTTCGGTTAATTATAGTGGTATTCCTTGGGCAATATTTTCAGAACCACAATTAGCAAGAGTTGGTTTAACTGAACAACAAGCTAGACAACGTTATGGAGAGAATGTATTAGTTTTTCGGCAAAACTTTAAAAATCTCGATCGGGCACAAATGTTAAGTAAAACAACAGGATTTTGTAAAATTGTCGGTCATCGCAATGGGAAAATTTTAGGCGTTTCAATAGTAGGAAATCAAGCAAGTGAGATAATTCATATTATGGCATTAGCTATTAGTCAAGGAATAAAAATAGAAGCGATCGCTGAATTACCTCATATTTGGCCGACTATATCAGAAATTAATGGTCAAACAGCAATAGCATGGTTAAAACAAAAAGGTGATAAAAATCAAATAGTAAAAGATTGGGTAGAAAATTTATTTCATTGGCGACGTTCGTTATAAATTTAGAATTTAGAATGCAGAATTCAGAATTCAGAATTATTAAATTAATAAATTAACAAATTAACCATATTTTTAATTCTAAATTCTCAAATTATTAATTGCCCATTCCTAATCATAAGTATTCTGCTAAATTTAAAGCTATACCTAATAGTAAAATCTCAATATTTGTAGATACAAATTTCATAGGAATATAGGAATAATAGAATGAATAATCTTGAAACTCCAATTTTTCTTAAACGCCAAGATGTAACTTTAGCTTATACATTATTAAGAATAGTATTCGGAATCAACTTCTTTGTACATGGTTTAGTCCGAATTGGAAATATGGGAGGATTTATCCAGGCAATGGTAGAGAGATTTCAAGATATAACACCCAGCTTTCTCATTGTACCATTTGCTGCTGTAGTTACTCCTGTAGAATTAATTTCTGGATTCCTAATGATAATTGGGCTGCAAACACAGAATGCAATTATTGCAGGTTTTGTATTAATGATGCCGTTAATGTTTGGAGTTTGTCTACTTCAAGAATGGGATACAGCATCATCTCAACTTATTTATTGCTTAGTTTTCTTCATCCTTTTAGCAGGTTGTAGTCTGAATACTATTTCCATAGATCGAGTTATTAGTAATAGAAAATAAAGGCAGAAGGCAGAA
>NZ_JBNHEQ010000202.1:26145-44230 GCF_050016015.1 Dapis hubbardiae BLCC-M172 | reverse complement strand
GCAGAAGGCAGAAGGCAGAAGGCAGAAGGCAGAAGGCAGAAGGCAGAAGGCAGAAGGCAGAATAAAATTGTAGTAAATTTAAAGTTATAGGTTACTGTTTCTGTGGTTCGAGTTATTAGTAATAGAAAATAAATGTCAATTTTTAGACAGAAAATTGCTTCTAAAATTTTCCTAAAAAATACCTTCTTTTTCTACTCCTAGACAGTAATACTCTATCCTCTCAGTCTCTTTGTATTTCTTATGCTCCTAAGCCACACAACTAAATAATTAATTTTGCTATGCTATAGACGCCCCGGTGTAGTACCACTCTATATACTATGCACAGGATATTAACAGGCCAATTGCAGGTAGAGCGCTTAACCCTAAAAATTACTGGGTTGCCTAAAAATTTACAAGGCACAAAACTTGTACATCTGTCAGACTTCCACTATGACAGAAAACGACTATCTGAATGGCTACTCTCTGAAGCGATCGCCATTACCAACGAAGTCGAACCAGATTTAATTCTACTTACAGGAGACTTTATTACAGATGAACCCGCACCTGTAGATGACCTGGTGTTGCGGTTGAAATATCTTGAAAGTCGCGCTGGAATTTATGCTGTACTGGGCAACCACGATGAAGAATATTCGGGTGCCAGAAATAAAGTTATAGACGCTTTTACTCGAATTGATGTTCCCATTCTACTTAATCAAGTTGTCTATCCTCTAGGTTCAGGTTTAGCTTTAGTGGGATTAGAAGACTATTGGTCTGGTAACTTCAAACCATTTACAGTAATGGAGTCTATAAATACAGCAGTCCCCCGAATTGTTTTATCCCATAACCCCGACACGGCAAAAGTATTACAAAAATGGCGTGTAGACTTACAACTTTCTGGTCATACCCACGGAGGTCAGATTAGACTACCATTCCTCGGACCTCTCCCTCAATACCGAGAACCTATTCGCAGACTTATACCCAAATTCATACGACCTATTGTGCCATTTATGGAAAAATGTCACAAAATAGTTGAGTATTGGGAATGGTCTCAGGGATTACATCAAGTTGGAAATAACTATTTATATGTGAATCGTGGTTTAGGAACTTATTTTCCAGGGAGATTATTTTGTCGGCCAGAAGTTACAGTAATTACATTAGAAACTAATTAGGGTGCATTAAATGTACTCTATTTTTTTTAGGGTACTAATTTTTAGCCATAAATTTGTAGAGGTGGGTTTCAACCTAAATAATTAGATACAAGGATTTTTATCTAATTATGAAATCTACCTCAATTTTTTGGTTACAGTCATATATTTATAAGCTCCTGAACATTTAAGATTATATTCAGTTAATATAGTAATCCTATTTTAGTTGTAGTATTTTGGTGGTAGGGGCGATCCGAATTCGACCCGACAGGAGTCATAATTTCAAAGGCTTTAAATTGAAATTAACTATTATGAAACTTGTTACAACCTATTTAGGACTGCTATACCAATTATAAAACATTGGTTAACCTAGTTAGCTTAAATTGGGTTGAGGAAAAGACTTCGGAGCTTATCCGCAGAATAAACCTAAAAAAGACATATTATCAATGACTATCTAAACTTTCAGATAAACTATCAAACTAAAACTTTTGAGATTATAGACATATTCCAACATCCTATTCAAAGTTAACTTTATTGATGACTAAATACTTATTAATATAAAGACAGCGATCGCCTAATTGCCTGCGCAAGTAACTTATACCCTTTCACAGAAGTTAGACTTTATAGTTTCAGGCAATTATTTGACATTTAAAGTCTGAAACTGTTTGTGACATCCCTAAATTGAATTGCTGTTACCAAAACTTATTAAGAAAAAATATATTTATGGAAGAGTTTATTAGAAAGCTACTAACAAATTTTGTCGAACTAACTATTTTTTCCCTAATGCTGTCATTGGGGCTAAACTTAACCATCAAGCAAGTCACGTTATTATGGCGAAAACCAAAAATACTACTTAGTTTTTTATTAGCAGTAGATATATTAGTTCCCATTGTTGCATTACTAATAGTATTACTATTATTCGATCTGCCACAATCAGTCAAAATAGGTCTAATATTAATGGCAGTATGTCCAGGCGCACCACTTACCACCAGAAAAATAGTCCAAGCAAAAGGCAATTTTCCCTATACAGTAAGTTTTCAGGTAACAGTCTCTCTGTTAGCAGTAATTACCGTTCCCTTACTGTTAGCAATTTTAAGTTCTCTGTTTCCCCCTGATGTTGATATCTTACCCAGACAAGTTGCCGAACAAGTAACATTTGCTCAGTTACTCCCCATCAGCATTGGCATTGCTATTAGAGAAGCATGGCCGCAACTTGCTGATGATATGGGAAAACCACTAACGAAAATTGCTAACGTAATGTTCATAGTGTTGGTTATTTTTGTTTTGGTAAAGAGTCTGGATATTGTTCTGGGTTTGAGTTGGTTATCAGTAGTAGCAATTATTTTGATGACAGTTTTATCTTTAGCGATCGGTCATTTATTGGGGGGGCCAAGAGAAGATACTCGTACAGCTTTAGCAGTTTTCTGTGCCACTCGTAACCCTGGTTTAGCATTATTAATTGCTAGTTTGAATTTTCCCCAGTTGGGGGTATTGCCAACACTGGTAGCTTATGTGTTAGTGGGAGCTTTAGCTTCTATTCCTTATCTGAGCTGGCGCAAACGTATTGCTGCTCAACGTGCTGAAGTAGAAATGGAAATATAGATGTAATAGACCTCTCCCAAAAAGATATAGACTTTTGGCAAGAGTAGGGAACAGGGAACATATTTTTAGGAAAAAGGTACGAAAAATGATTTAGGCAACTGAATTTTACAACTCTAGCTTATGTTAGAGTTATTTTTGCGAAGCTCCCAAAACCAGACTTAAGGCTTTATCCAAGGAATTATCAGAGTCTCGATCCAACCTCTCTTCTCTTTTGACCCAATTTAATGTTTAATTGATATATGGCAGGTAGCTAATTAGTACCGCTTAATCTTAATATCCTAGTTTAAGCTGTTCGGTGAAAACCTGATAAATATGTACTAAATAAAATTGCCAACTGCTATAAACTTTAGATAACTTGAACATCAAAAAATAATCATAAAAAATGCTAAATTTTAGTCAATTGTGTCAATCTTTTTCACTTCAAATAAATTCTTGGTACATTGCCAAAATAATTCTCATATTGCCTTGCTAAATCTGAATATTTATACTAATTATTGAATACTGAATACTGAAATTATATGTTAGAAGCTAGTGTATTTGCGACTGTATTATGTGGATTCTTCGGTATCATATTTAAGAAAAATCTGGTAATGAAAATTATCTCAATGGATATTATGAGTACAGGGGTTATTGCTTACTATGTGCTGGTAGCATCACGAGATGGTGTATTTACACCTATTGTAGGCACAAATGAAAATGTTGCTTATTCAGATCCCGTTCCCCAGGCAGTTATTTTAACTGCTATTGTTATTGGCTTTTCAATTCAAGCATTAATGTTAGTAGGTGTAATGAAATTAGCAAAGGATAATCCGACTCTGGAAACTAAAGCAATAGAAGACAATAATACACCATCATAAAGTAAGCCTTCAGCTATTAGCAGTCAGCTAGCCTCCTAGGTCCGAACTTTCCTTTCCTACAGAATGCTGCCTCTTGCTACGGTAGCTCTCGCTAGCGCAAACGGAATGCGACGCAAACGTTAACAGCAATAAGACTCTGTTTATAAAGTATAGCTTGAAAAACATCTTGTTTCCCCTTTGAACTTCCACCAAAAGCTGATAGCTAAAAGTTGATAGCTAGTTAAATTCAGTATATCAAGCTTTTGACTTCAGCAGTCGGTACTGATAACTGAAAAAGCTGATAACTGATAAGTGATAACTGAAAAAGCTGATAACTAAAATGACTAATATTACAATTGCCTGGATGGCATTACCATTTTTTGTTGGGTTCGTGATCTATCTATTACCGAAATTAGACCGCTTTCTGGCATTGGGAGTAGTATTGCTTTCTGCGAACTATGCCTTAGCCATATTTGCCGATCCATCCTTTCTTTTAGATATAAAGTTACTTGATAGTTTCGGTGTAACTCTAAGAATTGATCAACTAAGTGGCTTTTTTATTATTACTAATGCTCTAGTAACAGCAGCAGTAATTTTTTACTGTTGGAATACTAATAAAACAGCTTTTTTCTATTTGCAAGCGGTGATTTTGCATGGTAGTGTAAATGCTACTTTTATTTGTGCAGATTTTATTAGTTTGTATGTAGCACTAGAGGTAATTAGTATTGCTGCGTTTCTACTGATAACTTATCCCCGTACAGATAAGTCGATATGGGTAGGGTTACGCTATATGTTTGTCAGTAATACGGCAATGTTATTTTATCTGGTGGGAGCATCATTAGTATATAAAGCCAATAATTCCTTTGATTTTATGGGTTTGAGTAATGCTCCTCCAGAAGGGATCGCTCTAATATTTTTGGGGTTATTAGTCAAGGGGGGTATCTTTATCTCAGGGTTGTGGTTGCCCTTAACTCACTCCGAGTCACAGAGCTTTGTATCGGCAATGTTGTCGGGAGTTGTGGTCAAAACAGGAGTTTTTCCTTTTGTACGTTGTGCCCTAATGTTAGAAGAAATCGATCCTATTGTCAGAATATTTGGTGTTAGTACGGCACTTTTAGGAGTAGTTTTGGCGATTTTTCAACAAGACACCAAGCGAACCTTAGCATTTAGCACTATTTCCCAATTGGGTTTTATTATGGCAGCACCAGAAGTCGGAGGTTTTTATGCTTTGACTCACGGGTTTGTGAAATCAGCACTGTTTTTAATCTCAGGTGTTTTACCAAGTCGTAACTTTCAGGAGTTGCAAGATAAACCCATGAATAACTCACTCTGGATAGCATTAGCGATCGCTAGTTTTTCGATTTCTGGCTTTCCCCTATTATCTGGTTTTGGAGCCAAGATATTAACTACTAAAAATCTATTACCTTGGCAAGTTATTGCTATGGAGATTGCTACTGTAGGTACAACTATTGTCTTTGCTAAATTTATCTTTTTACCTCACAAAAAAGGTGAATCAGAAAAGAAAATTCAACAAGGTTTTTGGTGGGCAATGGTATTTTTATTAGGTGGATTAATAGTGGCAAATGCAGTTTATTATCAAGCTTATAATATTAATAATATTGTTAAACCATTGAGAACTATTGGTATTGGTTGGTTAGCATATCTATTCATTGTTCGGAAATTGGTGATTAAGCTACCAAGTGCAATTGAGGAATTTGAGCATTTAATTGGAATGATGGCTATAATACTAATTTTAGTTTTTTGGATGGTACAAGTATGATATTATTCCCAGTGGTATCAGTAGTAGAGTATGGGAAATGTGGGAGGTGTTGGGGTAAAGTCCGTTTTTATTAATGTAGCTTGCGTATCTTCGAGATATCCAGGCATTGATACCAAATGGGTTCTATAAAGTACAACTAAGGAAAAAGGAAGAAGAAAGAAGGAAGGAGAAAGAAGGTTGAAAAGAAGGAAAAAACTTAAATGATATGAAATATGGTCATAGAAAATTATTTGCTACTTCCCATAAAAACAGACCTTACTCAGTATACTCTTAAAAAATTTCCTTGCTTAAATTCCTCCTTTTTTTCTTACTTTTATATTTTGACTTTTAACTTTTGACTTTTATGACCAATATTACGATCGCCTGGATGGCATTACCATTTTTTGTTGGATTTATTATCTATCTACTACCAAAACTTTCTCGTTTTCTGGCACTAGGAGTAGCATTGCTTTCTGCTAACTATGCTTTGGCGATATTTGCCGATCCATCCTTTCTTTTAAACGTAAAGTTACTTGATAGTTTTGGTGTAACTCTAACCATCGATCAACTGAGTGGCTTTTTTATCATCACTAATGCTCTAGTAACAGCAGCAGTAATTTTTTACTGTTGGAATAGTGAGAAAACAGCTTTTTTCTATATGCAAGCGGTGATTCTACATGGTAGTGTTAATGCCACTTTTATTTGTGCAGATTTTATTAGTTTGTATGTAGCTTTGGAGGTAATTAGTATTGCTTCTTTTCTTCTAATATCTTATCCTCGTACAGATAGGTCGATTTGGGTAGGGTTGCGCTATTTGTTTGTCAGTAATACAGCAATGCTATTTTATCTGGTGGGGGCGGTGTTGGTTTATCAAGCACATAATTCCTTCTCTTTTATGGGTCTGCGGGGTGCGCCTCCAGAAGCGATCGCCCTGATATTTGTGGGATTATTGGCAAAAGGTGGTATATTTGTATCGGGGTTATGGTTGCCCCTAACTCACTCCGAGTCACAAAGTCCAGTATCAGCAATGTTATCGGGAGTGGTAGTTAAGGCAGGAGTTTTCCCATTAGTGCGTTGTGCGCTGATGTTGGAGGAAATCGATCCTATTGTGAGATTTTTTGGAGTAAGTACAGCACTTTTAGGAGTGGGTTACGCTGTATTTGAAAAAGATACTAAAAGGATGTTGGCGTTTCACACCATTTCTCAGTTAGGTTTTGTACTTGCTGCACCAGTAGTAGGTGGTTTCTATGCTTTGACTCATGGTTTAGTTAAATCTGCTTTGTTTTTAATTGCAGGAGTTTTACCTAGTCGTAATTTTAAAGAATTACAACACCATCCTATTGATAACCGAATTTGGATAGCTTTAGCAATAGCGAGTTTTTCCATTTCTGGTTTTCCCCTACTTTCTGGTTTTGGAGCAAAAGTTTTAACTTCTAAAAATCTATTACCTTGGCAGGTTGTTGCCATGAATATAGCAGCAGTAGGAACAGCAATTTCTTTTGCTAAATTTATTTTTCTCCCTCACCAGAAAAATGAGAAGATAATTAAAGTCAACCTTGGTTTTTGGTGGGCGATGGTATTTTTACTAGGTGGATTAATCGTAGCAAATGCAGTTTATTATGAAGCTTACAGTATCAAAAATATTATCAAACCACTGGTAACGATCGCCATCGGTTGGCTAGCATATCTGTATATTTTTAAGAAACTGGCGATTAAAATACCAAGAGCGATCGAAGAATTCGATCATCTAATTGGGTTTATGAGCCTAATGTTAATATTACTCTTCTGGATAGCATGGAAGCAATTACCTTTTTTAATATAATATAGCAATCCGCGCATAGGTCGCGGGTAATCAAAAAGTAGATAAAAAACTTGAAACTCCCATCTATTCCCAGTTAAGTGTTCCCTCTCTTGGTACGCATTCCCAAGCCAGTCCGTTGGGCAGGTCTCGCGACTTGAAGGAACTGGCGTTTGCGTCTTACGCCGACGCGGGGTCGCACCGCTGTTCCCTAAAAGCGGTAAGATTTTTATACACAAATAAAATAGGATTGCTATACTACGACTGGCAATTTGGTTTTTACTCACCGCCGACTTTGCTTAGGCTATAAAATATAGGAAAACTACAAACGAAAACTTTATTATAACTATCGAACATGATATAATTAATTACTTTTTAATTATAATTACTTAATGGTATGGACTCAACTGCCCTTTTTAACATAATACTACGACTGGCAATTTGGTTTTTACTCACTGCCGACTTAAGTCCGGCAAATATTATGATTGGTATCAGTGTTGCTTGGTTATTGCCACATGGCAAAACATCCCTGGGAGCATTAAAAGATTGGTTACGAGTATTGTGGGAAATTGTTGTCGCCATTCCCCAAGCTTATATAGAAGCAATACAAATTATGTTTAGTCCCCATGATGAGGAAGTTTTGGTTTGTGAAAATGTGAAACCACAACGAACACCAGGATTGATATTTTTAGATATCTTTTTAATTACCTTTACCCCCAAAAGTATTGTTTTGAAATATCACCAAGGTGGGTGGTATGAAGTACACCTAATTCAACGGAGCAGAAAACGGAGTAGAAAAAGATGAACTATGTTTATATTTTAATTGCTATGATTTTAGCTTTGCTGATCCCTATTTATGAAGCATGGCAGGATGATGATATCTGGCAAAAAATGCTGGCATTTGCTAGTATTGCTACTAAAACTTCTATTATGATGTTGGTCATCTCGGTTTTGCGCGATGATTGGTCTATTGGAGTAGTTGCAGTAATTATTCTGAGTGTAGGTAATGCGGGATTAATGTTATTAGCACATTTAATTAAAAGGTTAAACGAAGTATGATTGACATTTTAAGTTATGGTTTAATAATTATCGGAATTATATTCTGGTTTTGGGGAACATTTCCTCTAATTGGCAACAGATCGGTTTTATTCAAACTCCATACTCTTTCAGTAGCGGATACCCTGGGTTCGATGAGTATTGTTGTCGGTTTACTGCTGAAAATACCTAGAGAATGGCCGTTGTTGCTACTAGCTATTATTACTTTGGCAATTTGGAATACAGTTTTAGGGTATGTTTTGGCATATTGCTCTAGTCCTGATACCGAGAAGTCAGACCGTTTTACGGAAGTCAAAAGTTAAAAGTTAAAAGTCAAAAATGATTGATATTTATGTTTATATCATCATCGCGCTGTTACCTTTAGCAGCTTTGATGCTAGTTTTTCAAGTTAATCCCTATAATGCTCTAGTTATTCGAGCTATTTTAGGAGCAGTAGCAGCATTAGTTTATGCAGTTTTAGGGGCAGCAGACGTAGCTTTAACTGAAGCTTTAGTCGGAACAATGTTAGCTGTCACCCTTTATGTAATTGCAGTTCGTTCATCTTTAGTAATGCGTTTGGGAATACTTAAAGAAGTTGAAGCAGAAACAGAGAATTATTTTACCGAACTCATCGCTAAGATCAGAAAAGTTATTGATAAATACCATTTGCGTCTGGAGTTAGTCGAATATCCAAATCAACAAGCGTTAGAATGGGGTTTGCTAGGTAAGGAAGTTCACGCTATTTGTAGCAAACCAGAGGAATTAAAACTAGATAGCAAACCCATTTATCAGACTACTATCAGAGTGCATCGTCTGTTTGAAATTATGCAGAAGGAATTAACTGCATCAGAAACAAATGTGACATACATAACTGTACCAAACCAGGAGGACAAACATTAATGAAATGGGTTTATTTTTTAGCGGGAATAGCATTGTTTGTCAAAGTGCTAATTATGCCAAACCCAATAGCAGAAGGGGATGCAATTTCTATTGTTGAATCAATAGTCGATGATAGTGGAGTAGCTAATGTAGTTTCTGGTATCATTTTTAGAAATCGACTCTATGACACAATTTTTGAAGTGGTAGTATTTACCATCGCTATTTTGGGTGTCCGTTTTTTATTAGCAAACGAACAACCAACCGAACAAGTTTATCAATTTAGCGATCGCCCTTCAAGAGTTTTAGCACGTTTGGGAGCAACTATTTCGGCGTTGGTAAGTATTGAGCTAGCAATTCGGGGGCATCTGAGTCCAGGGGGTGGTTTTGCTGCTGGAGTAGCAGGAGGAACTGCCATTGGTTTAATTGCTATTACTTCATCGTCGGAGCAGATGGAGAAAATCTATAAAGAATGGAATGCTTCTACCTGGGAAAAAATTTCAGTTTTAATATTTATTGTATTGGCAGCGATAACTCTCATGGGAGGAGAGTTACCCCAAGGAGAATTAGGAGGGTTAGTCAGTGGGGGAATTATTCCGGTGCTGAATATTTTGGTAGCAATAAAAGTAGCATTAGGTTCATGGGCAGTTATTTTGTTGTTTATTCGTTATCGGGGGTTGTTTTGAAGGTGATGGGGTGATGGGGTGATGGGGGGATGAGTGTAGGGGCGAATGGCCATTCGCCCCTACAAGGTTTTGGTTGTGCCGCCAGATTCTAGGTTGGGTTGAGGAATGAAACTCAACACCGTTAAACTAAACCAGAATAACCTAACCTACACTATATTCTGTAAACTTCCTCATAAAGGGGGTGTGGAATCCTAAAACAATATCTTTTTTTGCCACTCCATTCATTACTAACTCTTCAGCAATATCCAATTCAGTTCCATTCCAGTGAATCCAAATTTTTTCACCTTTAATATCAATATGAATCGGACAACTATGAATCAAATGTTCTTTTTTCCAGCCAATATAAACAATTTGATAATGGTCTCGTACAGTGTCAAAAATTGTCTGTACTTCAATTTCTCCATAAGCAGGTTTATTTTTGCTATATTCTAACAAAAGTTCCTGAACTAAATGACGATATTTTTCTAGTTTTTCCATTCTGTAATCACCTCTTTATCTGGGTTATAAATAATTAATTTGACTTGGTTTTCATTAAGCATTAACTGAGGAAATTCAAGTTAAAAAAAGTTGTTATAAGTATTCAGAGGTACGGCTAAATAAAGTATTCGGTCAGGTTCATCCTGTTTTAGTGCTGCCCGATAATTAATAAATTGTCCCAAGGCAGTATGAAATTCATAAATAGCTGATGATTTTGCTAAAAAACTCTTAATTTCAACTGCTATCTTTTGATTATCTTTTTGTGCCCCAATTAGTTGTTCTGCACCAAGGTCAATAGACATATGTACACCACCGAAACTAACAAATAATGGGTCATGGGTGATTGAGCATCCATCTTTTATTAGAGCATTTTTAACTTCTTGATGAAAAAAATCCCTGGCTGACATTGTTTTTTTATTATTACTATAATTAATATAGCATTTATCATAAATCTGAGAATGTGTTAAAATCAATACTGGTACTTTGCTAATCTCATGTTTAGCTTAGTATGTAAATTCTACAAACATTCATTACAACAGAATAATTATAATGTTATTACAGAGGTTGATAATGTTGGGTTTCACTATTGTTCTACCCAACCTACATTTCTGCTTCTAAACGTTTACTGTTGATTGCTTATTGCTTATTATTAATGCTCAAAAACATCTTTATACTGCAATAAATCTAACCCTACAAACACGGGTAAACATTCAAAACATTGCTGTGCTAACTCCCATCTTTCCTCACGTTTTAACATCCCAATTAACTTCTCCCTCACACTCAATAAATACCGCACATCATTAGCAGCATAACTCAATTGTTCCTCTGTTAAATTAACTGCATTTCCCCAGTCAGAACTTTGAGCAGATTTATCTAATTCTACTTTTTCTAACTCCATTACTAAGTCTTTTAAACCATGTTTTCCTGTATAAGTTCGAGCTAATTTACTAGCAATTTTTGTACAGAAAATTGGGGAAACTTTAATATCTAAATGATGTTGCAACATTGCCACATCAAATCTGGCAAAATGAAATACTTTAACTATTCCGGTTGCCTCCATTAATTGTTTCAAATTCGGTGCTTCTTGTTGCCCTTTTTCAATCCGAATAGCTGTAACTTTTCCTTGCGGATCGCATAACTGGACTAAACATAAGCGATCGCGTGATGGTAATAACCCCATTGTTTCTGTATCCACTGCAATACTATCTGCTTGCAAATAATCAGATAACATACTTTCCGTTAAATCGCGATCGCATACTTGAAAATCACTCATTGTTCACCTGATAATTACTAATATTTTTTCAGACTTAGCAATTATACATTAGAGAGTAATAGGCAATAGATATTACTGTTAAATTTTAATTTGTAAAGCATTAATTATATCACATTTCTTGCTCAATATTGTCAGTTATCCACAAAATTTAAAATTATCTTATATTAAATAGCTTGATATGGGTCAGTTTTAGGATTTTGTGATTTTGTAAAAAAAATTATTTGCCTAAATATATGATATGTTAGTTAAGTAGCTTATTAGACATAATAAAATAAATTATCCGAGTATTTATTGAGATAAAAAAATCTTAGTAACTAACTCAAATAAACAAACATTGAGCTAAAAAGTTTTTTGAGGGGAGCAAATGTAATGAGTCTTTTTGATGACGAATCTAACATTTTGGAGCAACAGTCTACTGACCCAATATTAGCCGAGATATATGGACTACCACAATTCGGTGATGAATTGTGATCGCTAAGTGCTATTAAGTCGAGTGCAGAAAGTCCTGAACTAAAAATTGAAAATCTAAATACAAGTAATGATGATTTCTTGCTGCCGCAGAGTGGCTGGCGCACTTTGGGTTTAAATCAATCTGAGGAGTCACTAGATCAAAACGATACACCCATAAGAAAAGCGAATAATGTAACAGTAGATCCTTTAACTGGTGGTACATCTAATCAGGGAGAAATTCGGAGGAAGTCTTCAACCTCACGGCGTTCGGTAAACATCACTTCTCCAAGCAGTAGTAGCCGTCTGGAACCAGGACGGAACTATAATATTCGGTGGACAGACAACTGCAGCGATAATGTGAGGCTGGATCTGTACAAGGGTAATTCGTTCCAACAAACAATTTCTCGTTCTACCCGCAGCGATGGTAGTCACCCTTGGCGAGTACCCACATGGTTAAGTAGTGGGAATAACTACAGGGTCAGAATTCGTAATGTCAACGATAGTAGCGTTTCTGATTTTAGCAGTAATTTCCGCATTGAAACAGATGAAGTCAGCATCACTTCTCCAAGCAGTAGTAGCCGTCTGGAACCAGGACGGAACTATAATATTCGGTGGACAGACAACTGCAGCGATAATGTGAGGCTGGATCTGTACAAGGGTAATTCGTTCCAACAAACAATTTCTCGTTCTACCCGCAGCGATGGTAGTCACCCTTGGCGAGTACCCACATGGTTAAGTAGTGGGAAGAACTACAGAATCAGAATTAGGAATGTTAACGATAGTAGTGTTTCAGATTTTAGCAGTAATTTCCGTATCGAAAGTCAAACTACATGGCCTCCAAGGAATGTGGATAACTTGGGAACCTATACGGGTCGTAAAGAGGAAAGAGACTATGTAAGTAGAGGTAATCACGACTACTACAGGTTTTCTGTTAACTCTCCAGGTAATTTACAATTTGCACTGCGAGGACTGAGGGCAGATGCTAATGTGTAATTGCTAAACTCTAGCGGTAGAGTCTTAACACGTTCCACCAACACGGGCACAAAGGATGAATACGGAAGTTACAATCTCGGCACTGGCACTTATTATATGCGAGTCTACGGCAATGGTAGCGGCACTAACTATGGCTTGACATTGAACCTTGACCAAGCAGGAAATAACAGGAGTAATGCTCGTTCGCTCGGTGACTTGACGGGAGATCGAAAAGAATACAAGGACTTTATCGGAACCAATTCAGGAGACCCATATGATTACTATAAGTTCAGTACCAACAAACCTTGTTTTTTGGATTACGCTCTTCGAGATTTAACAGCTAATGCTGATGTCGATATACTTGATTCCAGGGGTAATCGGATTAAACCGACAAAAGTAAATCAGGATTCTGGTTACAACCAGCACGAATCTATAGTAATAGGAACAGGCACATATTACGCGAGAGTTAAGGCTCCAACTAACTCTAGTCGGCAAACTAACTACAGATTAGTTTTGAATCTTAGAAGTGATATACCAAGAGAAAATACTAACGGTACTGAGTGGAATGGTAGTTTCTACCGATTTGATGGCAGTCGGCCTCCGGTTAATTTCCACGAGAATGAGGGAAACAAACTAGCAGTATTGAATCTCGGTCGTGGTGACAATAAGAGGTTTAGTGGCAATTGGGGAAGTGCTTCTCCTAGAACGGAATACATTCCTAGGGATAATTTTGCTTTGCGCAGTTACACCCACGCCTCTTTTGAGCAGGGTAAGGAGTACGAGTTTAATGTCAACGCCGACGATGGATATCAGCTATTAGCTAAACGGCATCACACAAATGAATGGTTTTACATTACTCCTAAGAACCAATGGAAGAATGATGCTCATGATGGAAAAACAATTTCTTACACTTGGGATGGTCGCAGTGGTGATTACGATTTGCACTTCCACTATTATGAAGCTGGTGGCGATGCACGTTTTAATTTAGATTGGAATGAGGTAAACGGTAGCTGGCAACAGCCTATCTCTAATTACTACGTTACCAGTGAGTTTGGTCCGCGTATATTAGACGGAAAATACAATTTTCATCGAGGTATAGATTTAGGCTCTCCAACAAGAGTAGGTACTCCTATTTTAGCTGCAAAGCCAGGCGTTGTCTCTTTTGCTGGCTGGAACAATTCCCAAAATCAGAGATTTGGTTTGGGTAAATATGTACAAATAGATCATGGTAATGGCCTAGTAACCCAATACGGACATTTGAATAGTTGGTCAGTAAACACGGGAGATCGAGTAAGTGGTGGCACTCAAATAGGTACAATGGGCAATACTGGGTACTCATTTGGACCGCATTTGCACTTTGTAATTAAAGAGAATGGCGTACATAAAAATCCTAGAGATTATTTGGATTTTTAAGTGAAATAGACGTATTTTACAGCGTTTTCGGGGCGATAAGTTTTTCCTTCTGGAGATATTAAAAGAGCGACCGCCCAATGCAACCCCCGGAATCCACCACCAACCCTCTACGACTCAAGTCGTTACTACGAAAAGGCGATCGCTCCTCCCAAACCAAGCACGTTTCAGGAGCGATCGCCCCAAAAACTTACAAAAACTTATCTAATTTCTAGATAAAGCTTTTTACCTACCTCTCGGGCATATCTTTCTATTCTAGAAATACTAACATCAGAGCTATTATTTTCTATTTGGAAAATAGTTGACTTATTCCAATTCAAGCGACTGGCTAACTCTTCTATTGTCATCCCAGCTTCTTCTCTTGCTTGTGCTAGAATCACCCCGATCTGAAAACTGGCATATCCTGACTCAAATCCTTCAGTAAATTCAGGATCGATTTGCTTCCGTTTCTCAATATATTTCTTGACATCACTCATCATTTTGCTTCCTACTTAAATAATCTTGTTTTCGCCTTTCAGCTAACTCAATTTCTCCAACTGGTGTTTTTTGTGTTTTTTTAGCAAACCCATTAGTTAAAATAATTAAGTTTTCGTTGTCAAAAAATCCTAGAAAACGAAAAATATCGTTGCCAAATCCAACTCTTACTTCCCAAATATCATTAGTATTCACTAATTTTTTCAAATACTGACTTGGGACAGAATCAAGCTCTTCAACTAAACGTAACACCCAAAGAACTTTTTGAGCTTGTTTTCCTGAAAGAGAATCAATAAAATCTTCCACAGGGCAACGTTCAGAATCGGTTCTATAGAAGATAATTTCTCTCATAAAAATAGATTGGAACTAAAGGAATAATTATTTTTTATCTCGTAAGCGATCGCTGCCCACACATTTTCTCAAGTTAAAAGTGGATATTCTTCAATAATCTCTTCTAGAGTCAACTCCTCTGCCAGATTATCTAGGATGACTGAGACCATAATCCTAGTGCCTTGGAGACATAAATGGCGATCGCATAACTTTTGTCTGGTTCGAGTTCTAGAGGCAGATGCGGTCCTAAAACCTCTCCGTCAAATACAGCGGTTATAATTTTATTCATCGTTTGACAATATAAATCATCTTTTTTAGTTTAACAGTAGCAAGCACTAATTGTCAATCAAAGCAAAAAAAAGCGTTCTCTGTTCCCAAACCAACCGTCTTGAAGGGGCGATCTCCCCCTCAACAACCTAACCTAACTTTCAGAATCCACCACCAAATCTCTACGACTAAAGTCTTTACTACGAACAGACGATCGCTCCTCCAAAACCAACAACGTTTTAGGAGCGATGTTGCATCCGCAACGCTTCGCGATCGCTCTTGCATAAAGTTTTTTTTATTTTCCATTGACAAATTAATAAATCTATGTTACCCAATCCACTGCCAACTCCTATATTCTCTGCTATAACTAAAATTGTATTTATCCCTCAAAAATAACCAATGGATATTCCCAGGATCGGTACAAAACCATGAGCGTCAATTATATTTTAAGCCAATATATCGACGAAGCAATGTCTCAGGCAGTTTACGATAAACTAGAAGATGGCACTTTTGTCGGTCGAATTCCATCCTGCAAAGGCGTTATCGCATGTGCATCCACTCTGCGCCAGTGCGAAAACGAGTTACGCTCGACTCTAGAAGATTGGATTCTATTAGGGTTGAAACTCGGTCATGCCCTGCCAGTTATCAACAACATCAATCTGAACGAGGAGCCAAATCGTGAGCCGGTGAACACCCTGTAAACGTCGGGATTTTATCAAAAAGTTGCGACGATTGGGATTTGATGGCCCTTTTTCTGGCTCCCGACACCAGTTTATGGTCTTCGATGACAATCGTTTAACCATACCTTCTAACGATGAATACTCTGTAGCCCAACTAAGGATGATGATTCGAGAAGTTGAGGAAATTATCGCCCGTCCGCTCTCTCTTGATGAGTGGGTGAATTTATAGTTGTTGAAAAGCGATCGCCCCACCAACAACCCATCTGTTACTAACCAAACTACCAGAACACACCAACAACCCTATACGACTAAAGTCGTTACTACGAACAGGCGATCGCTTGTTGTAGGAGCGATCGCCATTCCTAACTCCTTCTAAATCAAAATCAACCCACTTTGAATCTCCGACTCTGTTACCCCTAGCACAATAGCAATTAAATCTCCATCTACAAAAATTCCTGTACCTCGATCCGTACCGACAGAAGCAGGTCCTAAAACAATTCCATCACCACCAAATGCAATCATTCTATCATTTTCTAAATTATTCAGATCGGTAATTATTGCATAGTCGCTACTACCAGCAAAACTGTAAAATGCAACATTACTATTACCCAAGATAAAGGTATCAGTTCCCGCACTACCTGTCAAAAAATCAATCTCATTTTCTCCAGACTCACGACCTGCACCAATAATAAAATCGTTACCCAACCGCCCTATAATGGTATCATCGCTCAGGTCTCCACTGAGAGTATCATTCCCCCCACCACCATCAAGAAAATCATCATCCTTACCACCAAATATTAAATCGTCACCCTCTCCTCCACTCAACTCATCATTACCCAACTCTCCTAAGAGAAAATCTAAATCAAAACCACCATCAATTACATCGTTACCTTTTCCTCCACGAATAGTATCATTACCTGAGTTACCCTCCAGACGGTCATTATCTCTGTTGCCGAAAATAATATCATTCCCTTCATTGCCAAAAACACTGTCATTAGCTTCATTACCAAAAATACTGTCGTTCCCTATCCCACCTTCTAGGCGATCGCTATCTTCATTCCCCAAGATAGTATCATTCCCTAAATTCCCCAAAATACTATCACTGCTGACATTACCGCGAAGACTATCATCACCACCACCCCCATCTATTTCATCGCTACCTGTATTACCCCGAATAGTATCATTACCTTCACCACCACGCAAAATATCATTATCTTCGTTCCCTAAAATACTATCATTACCACCTTGCCCATCAATAGTATCTATTCCGACATTGCCAAAAATAGTGTCATCATCTATCCCCCCAACAATACTATCACTTCCTGAATTGCCGAACAGACTATCATTAGCTGCTTGCCCATCAATAGTATCATTTCCACCAAGACCAAAAATGGTATCACTGTTAAGGGTACCTTGAATAAATTGAGGAGTATTATTACCAATAATTGAACCGGGTGGAAATTCTCCATCGGGGAGAAAAGGAGGCTGAGTCGGAATATTTACACCATCTACAATGCTAGAACTATTAACATCTATTCTACCATTTTCTAAGGTGACAGAACCAGAAATTGTAATAGGTTGATTTGGCTGTAAATCTAATGCTATGGCATTAAATTCATTTAATAAATTAACAAAGTATATTTGACCGTTAGAATTGAGAATAAATTGATTATCATCAACGACAAAACCAACAGTTCCAGAGATAGTTTGTTGACCGACAATTGGTGGTGGTGGTCTTGTACCATCTTGGTTAATTAGAATTGTATTAATTAGGTTAAGTCGATTATCTTCTATGTTGACAAAACCTGTTACTCTAACTGACTGACCAACCTGTAAACCTAAGATTGAAGTATTAAGTTCATCTATCAGATCGACAAAGAAGTTTTGACCATTACCTGCCGTCAGAATAAAAGTATCGTTACCAGTAATAGAAAATATTGTTCCTGCTATTTCTGTTAATGTTAATTCTAACTGGGAGATAGTTCTAAGGTTTGTCATTTCAGTTATCAGCTTTTTCAGTTATCAGCTATGAGTTA
>NZ_JBNHEQ010000202.1:10826-26045 GCF_050016015.1 Dapis hubbardiae BLCC-M172 | reverse complement strand
TTAACTCATTATTTTGTCAGGAGGAATTAGTCTCCAACGATAATTAAAAGTTATTAAAAAAAAGGTCATCAGAATCCTTTTTTTCAGTTATCAGTTAGCCTCCTATCGGAAGAACTGCGTTAACAGTTATCAGTTATGAGTTATTAACTCATTATTTTGTCAGGAGGAATTAGTCTCCAACGATAATTAAAAGTTATTCAGAAAAAGGTCATAAACTAATGCTTAGTAATATTAAGTTATTACGTTCAACAACTGTTTGCGTAGCATTCCGCAGGAAAAGCTGAATGCTAATACATGAATTATTAGGTTATCAGTTATCAGTAACTCAGACTAAAATTGAAGGCAATAAAATATGAAATTTCCTTTTTTCTCCTATTAAAAAGGGAGGGTATCGACCTTATTTATTGGTCATAATTTATTATTTTAGTTCACCCTCTTCTGAAACTTTTGTAGGGAAGTTCCATAAAACCTCCCTACTATTTTTATTAGGATATATTTTGTAGACGTAAAACGAGAATCAAATGTTTCATCAACTATCAAATAATAGTTAATTATTGTCGGGTAAGCATTTCGTGCGGAATGCTGCACAAACAAATGACTATAGCAATCCTAAATATTTGTGAAAATTATGAATCCTGACTCCTGTAGGGGCGAATCGCGATTCGCCCCTACCACCAAAATCTCAAAACTGAAATAGGATTGCTATATATTAATTATTAATTATCCATAATAGGATTGCTATATATTAATTATCAATTATCCATTATTAATTATCAATTATCAATTACTCTTCTACTTCTAATTGAAATGACTGTGGAAAAGCATCAGGTTTAACTAAAATCTTGGCAATTTTTCGATTACGAATTACTTCTACTGCTAAATCTTCTCCGACTAAACTTTTTTCTACTTCTTGTTGAACTTCTGTTGGACTTTTAACTGCTACTCCCCCTACTCTTTGAATCACATCTCCTTGGCGTAAACCAGCTTTTTCTGCTGGAGAATCTTCTATAACTCTTGTAATTACTACACCTTGATTATCCTTAATTTTTGTCTCCAATTGTCTATTAATTTCATCCTTTACTTCGGGAGTTAAATCAACCATTGAAATACCTAAAAATGGATGCTCTACTTTCCCATACAAAAATAATTCATCGGCAATTCTTTTTGCAGTTTCTATCGGAATAGCAAACCCTAATCCCTGAGCATCTGCTCTAATAGCTGTATTAATCCCTATTACTTCACCTTGAGCATTTAAAAGTGGCCCGCCAGAGTTGCCAGGATTAATTGCAGCATCTGTCTGAATAAAACGAACTCGTTTGTCTGGAATACCCACTTGAGAACTGGTTCGATCTATAGCACTAATAATTCCCACTGTTACAGTATTGTCCAAACCTAGAGGATTACCAATAGCGATCGCCCATTGTCCCGGAATTAATTGTTCTGATTTACCCATGGACACCTCTGGCAAATCTGTGGCCTCAATTTTAATGATTGCTATATCAGTTAGTGAGTCCACCGCTTTAACCTGACCATCAAAAACTCGGCCATCTTTTAATGTCACCTTAACTGTATCTGCTCCATCAACCACATGAGCATTGGTAATTAGGCGACCATCAGGACTTATAATTACCCCAGATCCAGTACCACGCTTAACTCGTTCTTCTGGAGCAGGCAAATTTTCCCCAAAGAAGCGTTTTAATAGAGGATTTTTTAAAGCTTCTGGAACTTGAGTTGTTAACTTTTTAGCGGCATCAATACGGACTACTGCGGGACCTACTTTTTCCACTGCTTCGGCAATAAAATTATGGTTAGTGGAGGAAACTAGGCCATTTCCAGAGATTGGATTAGATGGTTGTGTTTGTTCCTTAACTATAGGTATTACATTAGTTTGGTTAAGCAATTTTTTAGTTTCGATATAATCATGGCCTAACCATCCTGTGGCACTACCAATGGACAATAGAGAAAAATATAGAGTTAATTGTTTGAAGGATAAAGTCATTTGTTTTTCCCGCTAGATAATCCTATTTTTAAATATTTGCATAGGAGGGAAGGGGGCGGATATTACCACATTCCCATGAACAAAAACAAGTAAATTGTTGATTTATTTAGTCAGTTGAGGACTATGGATGAAGACTAATATTAAAGAAGTCAGAAGTTGTTTTTGTAAAAAGGATTTACCGAAAAATCAAGGTATAAAGCCTTCTATTTCAAGATAAAAAAAGAAATAATATTTCCTTAGATTCAATCCTTTCGGTTTTAAGCAGAGGTAGTTATCCATTATCCATTATTGATTAATGAAGCCCTACTCCAAAAAGATTTCACCTTAAAAGGTAGGGTTTTAGACTCAATTTTTTTGATCGACAAAATCTTAATATTCCTATTTGAATTAGATTTTAAGCTAAAGAGAGTTTGGCTCAACTGCTATTGTTTAGGTTGACTGGAAGTTTCCAGTAATTTTTATATTAATATCATTATACTTCTACATAACCAGGTACACACTTTCTGGCAAATATCAATAAGATTTTCTATTTTACTTGAAAAATAACTATATAAATTTTGGTGCTAACCATAATTGAGCAGTACCTCATGTTTCAGATTGGCTCTTCAGGAAGTTAAGATTTTTTAATATTGATTAATTATCAGCAACAAAGATAGATATATTTTTATTTTATACTAAAAATTGGCTATGAAGCTATCTGAGTATGGCAGAGAAAAATATATATTATCTAATAATATTTTTCTGGATAATTAGTAATCAAAAAAATTAGATTTTCTATTCTAATGTACTTTTTTTCTCTTCTTTATAACCTCTTACCTATAAAGATTTATTTATTAAGATTCAACTGTAGAAAAGAGAATATATTATCTTCAATAATTAATAATGGATAATTGATAATTACTTCTCCCTAAAAGAAAGAGGATTGAATAAAAGGAAAATAAATTCATTGTTTCTCCTTGATCATGAGAGGCTTTAAACCTTAATTATTCGGTAAGCATTCAGCTAGCTTGCGGTCAGCTAAACCCCTAGGTCGGAACTGCGAAATTCAGCAATTAAAATGAAATATTATAGCTAAAGTTAGTTGATGATGTCCGCTTTTACCTATACTTTTAATTCTCGCTCAACCTCAATTCTAATTGCTCTTAATAACTCCTATAAATGGAATAAAGGAGGAACGCTGAGAGCTAACGGCTGAATACTTTATTATCTAGTGTGATAATTTGAGTTATATTAAATAGGATAAGTAGAGTTAATTTCAGATTATGCCGAGCGCTATTACAAAAAATAAGAAACAACAATTAACACAAACTAAACCACAAAAGCTAATCCTGAATCAGCTATTTTCTCTTGATATAATTGCTCCTGTAATTTTAGGGATTATTGTATTAGTCACATGGGAAATTTCGGTGCGGGTGATGAATATTCCTCCCTATTTATTGCCAGGACCGATATTAGTATTTCAGACAATGATTGAGGAATGGAATTCATTATTTACTTCTTTGCTAATTACTATCAGAATCACAGTTGTTGCTTTGGCAGTAGCAGTATTTTCTGGGGTATTAATTTCGATGTTATTTGCTCAGAATAAATTGATTGAAAGAAGTTTATTTCCTTATGCGGTAATTTTGCAAACTACTCCTATTGTTGCTATTGCTCCTTTGATTATTATTTGGCTTAGAGATAATACTTTTGCAGCATTAATTCTTTGTGCTTGGATTGTCGCATTTTTTCCAATT
This sequence comes from Dapis hubbardiae BLCC-M172, assembly GCF_050016015.1. NCBI lineage: Bacteria > Bacillati > Cyanobacteriota > Cyanophyceae > Oscillatoriales > Microcoleaceae > Dapis > Dapis hubbardiae. The sequence continues at coordinate 22,310 of NZ_JBNHEQ010000202.1, read as the reverse complement.
ATTTCTAATACAACTTTGGGATTAAATAGTGTTGATAAAAATTTGAGCGATATGTTTAAATTATATGGGGCTTCTCGTTGGCAAACTCTAATTTATTTGAGATTTCCTAGTGCTTTACCTTATTTTTTAGGAGCGTTAAAAATTAGTGGTGGTTTAGCATTAATTGGGGCAGTAGTTGCTGAGTTTGTTGCAGGTACGGGAGGCGCTCGTTCTGGTATTGCTTATCAGATTTTAATGTCTAGTTATAATTTGCAAATTCCCAGAATGTTTGCTGCTTTATTTTTAACGACGGGTTTAGGAATAGCTATCTTTGTTTTGTTTACTTTTTTGTCAGATTTTCTGTTAAAAGATTGGCATGAAAGTGCTGTGAAAAAAGATAGTTGATACTATAGCTTTAAGCATTCAGCTATCAGCTATCAGCTATCAGCTAAAGAATATTTGATTTTCTGGAGATATCTATTAATAATTAGCAATCGCCTCCATCACAACACCTTGTTTATCTGAGTTAAACTGTAATATTTTATTGTAGGGGTTTTGTCTCCAAACCGAAGTCAAATGGAATTTGAAAATTAAACCCCTACAATTTTTTTCACAAATCATTTAGGACTGCTATATCTATTAATAACCTACTCAAGCAGACAAAATATATAATCCTGATTCAACATTCTTAGGTAAAATTTCCCGACTACTTTTAACTCCTTGACTTTCGCACAACGCAGCAAATTCTTGTAAACTATCTAGTCTTGCGGATAGTTCGCTTAAGGTATCTAAATATTCGGCAATAGCTATTTGTTGATTTAGCCAAATTTGATTATATCTTTCTCGAGCATAAGACATTTTTAATTCTACTTCTGCCTCATTTTTCTGTCGTCGAATTTGGTCAGTTTTTAAGTTAGCATCTCCTGGAGAAATTTGTTTAATTCTAGCGACTCTTTCAGGAGTAATATATTGTTGAAATGGCTCAGTAGCGAAACGGTAAGCTGTGGCTAATTCAGACTTATGATTACTATTAATTAATTCATTGCCCCAAGTTTGAGCGACTTGTTGAAATTTCGGAACTTCTTCAGCAAGTAATTGTTTTGCTTCTTGATGTTGCCCTATTTCTAATAGTAGATTTCCTTCTGTTGCTGTTGCTACTGCCCAACCTTGAATGGCAATGTCGGTATTTAACATTAATTCTGCATCTAATTCTGGAGTAGACTGCATTGCTTGACTTGCTAAAAATAATCTAACTGCTGAAGTTGTTTTTAATGCTTGTCTGCGCGATTCATTTGGGAAGAGTTTTATGTAGTTTAATTCTGCATTTAAGGTCGCAATTTCTTTGATTAACATAGCTTTATGAATATTGGAAATTGCTTTGGCAAGGCTTTCTTGTTTTTGCCGACTATCTTGAACTAATAAATACAAATAAGCTAGTTGTCCGGAAACAGTATTTAAACGATTATCTAGATGATTCAAACCTTGTAAAACAACTGTAAAACCTTCTGTAATTTTATTGTCGAGATTTTTGAAACCAGCTTCTACTCTGGCAAAACCAGTTTCCATTGTTTGTTGCAGATGACCTAAACTTTTCTGGATTTGATGTAGTTGAAAACCCATATAAGCAAAGCCAGCAATACTTACTCCCAGATTTAAAATACTAGATCCGGCAGCAATTTGAGTTAATCCCATTACTTGAGATAAAGATTGTTGAATACCTAATAATTGATGGTAATTGATGCCATTACGAATAATCCCACTTCCACTTGATATAGGTGTCAAAGGTAAGTTGATTAATTGGTTAGTAACTCCTGGTGTTTCGACTAAGTGTTTAACAATTTTACCTGCTTTTTCTGTACCAGCAGACCATCGAATCACGCTACCATAACGAGTCATTTCTCCAGTTAGTAAGCCTTGGATAATTTCTTGGTTATTGACTAAAAGTTCGGTGTTAATAATCATTTGTGTTTCTCCTAAAGTTAACGGCTATAAACATCAAGGTTTCCGTAAGCTTCTATTTGTAAACGAGGTGATATTTCTTGAATTTTTGCATTAGTTAAGTATAAGTTGCTAAAAGCATCATAACGGTCTAATTGATTGACATTAGCTTTAAATCTCTCATCGGCTTGATTTAATTCTATGGTAATTAAAAAAATGTCATATTCTGAGGGTTCTATTGCTTTGAATTGGTGATTTAGATTAGTTAATTTTGGTAATAGTTTATCTTTGGTATCTTGCCGTAAGTATTGGGTAGCATCATAGAGTTGTTCGCTATTTTCTTTATTGATTTTTTCTCCGGTTGTTAACGAGTCAATCAGCGATTTATTGGAAGCAGAAACAACTAATACTAATAAGTAGGGTTGTTTTGGTGGGGATGGTGTGTTGGAAGTAGGATCTGATGTTTGTGGTAGTTGTTTTTGTGGGTGTATTGTGTTGGAATTAGGATCTGATGTTTGAGAGGGTGTTTGTGAAAATGTATTGTTGATTTCTTGAGTAGGTTTGGGTGAATCATTAAGTTTATAAATGAAGAAACCAACTGCTGTTATGACAAAGGCAATTAGTACAATAAATTCTGTGCTAGTAGTCCTAAAATTTGGATTAATTCGACTTAATAAACTATTGATTTTTTGAGACAAGGGATTATCTATGATAGTGTTCCGACACACACCAAATATGTCTGATTGTTTTTTTGGTGTTTTACTCTCTTCCCAAAGATAAGTGATTAAACTTTCTATAATATGTTGTTTGTATCCTTGGCAAATATAATGAGTTATCTGGTAATCAAAACCTAACTCCTGACACCAAAAGCTAACAGCATTATCTAAAACCAAATGAAACTCTTCAGTCTTGTTTTTCTGATTTTCATCCTTAACTTTATTAGCAATCTTATCTAATGTGTTAGTAAAATTGTTTAGCATTTTAATTCAATTTAACTGCCGATAAAAGTACAAGTTATTTTCGGAAAAAAACGAGATTGATAGTCCTGCATAGTAATGGTATATAGGAAAAAAGAATACCTAGGAGGGGAGCAAAATACTCCCCCTATTCTCGTAACAAACATTCCCGAAAAATCCAATACCATTACAATGCAACACCATCAGATTAATTAATCTCTGGAATTATTCTCTAACTTTTTCCTAGCTTCAGTAATCAGATTTTTTTCAACTTCAAAACTATCCCAAAACTGTTTTTGCTCCTCAAAATTTAATTCAATTAACCTTAACTGTTCGTCTAAAGTTCGTTCGGCTGAATTTATAATATCGATTGCCGATTCTTCAAAGAGATTACTGACATAATCTAACCTATTAATAATCCAATTACGCAAAATATCCCACAAACTATCTTTTCCTTTTTCAACACCACTTAACCATTGTTCACCCATTAATTTTGGAGAGGGTAAAAATAGTTCTATATACTCAATATCTTCATAAACATCACGGGTTCTTTCTTCAGTATCGGTATATTCTACAGGACGACTTCTAGTTCTGGTTTTAGTTTGTTTTAAACAGGAACCAGATTTGTATTCTTCAGTATAAGTTTCATTTCTGGTTTTAGTTACATTTTCATAATAAGTTTCCGTACCAACAACTTCTGATTCTTGTGTCCGATTTTGTTGAATATTATCTGGAAGCTCAAACAACTTTTCTGGTAAAGTTAGAACATTTTTAGCTAATTTTTTGCGGAGGTCTTTAATAACAAATTCCTCAAGATTAATAGCAGCTAACTCTTTTTCTGATAGACAAACTTTTAACCTTTTCAGTTGATCATTTACTAAAGATTGTAAACCCTCCTCAAACTGTTTTGCTTTTGTTTGCAGAGTAAATTCTGCCCTCGCTTTCATACCTTGGCGCATTGTATGATATAGCAGTCTAACGTACTTTTCATCATGTTCTAATTCCTTAATTTCTGACTCATCATCAGCACGAACTTTCCGATAAAAAGCATCTGATTTATTCTCAAATTTCTCTAGCCTCCGACTCACATTATCATAAGACTTAGCAATATCTTTTGCTAATCCAGGATTAATAACTTCCTTTAATTTCTCCTCAATATTATAGGCTGATTCATTATTTCCAAAAGCATCGCGCATCGGTACAATTAGACATTTTGTTAAATCTCCTTCCACTTCTGCTACAGCATCAAAAATTAGAGAAAAACCCTGATACCCTTTTTTTTCAGCATCTTGTTTAATTTTAATTCTAATTTTTGGGTCGTCTGTTTTTAATCCTTCTATATATTCTTCAACTTCCTTCTGAAAGTCTTTGCCAATTCGTTTTACATTTTTCTGTAAGTCTTGGCGAATTTTCGTAATTTTCTCTCTTGCTGTTTTAACCTGTTCTTGATTGTCAATTTTGCGAATTTCAATCAAATTATTTAGAGATGCGTCTAAGACATCAAAATTATTAAATACATCTAATAAAGCTGGCAAAATCACTAATTCTGAAAAAGACTCTTTAATCCTGTTGTTAATACAACTCCATAATGCCTCCCCGCCACTCCATTTCAAAGCATAAAATCTAATTCGGCGCATTTGATAATCATCTGGCGGATTACCTAATTCCAAATTATCTTCACGCTCCCGAAACCAATTTTTTACAGTTAAATCTCCATCAGTATTTTGCTTAATGACTTTGGCACAATCTTCAAATAAAGCCTTAATAAATTTTGTTCTTTCCACTGAACTAACTGTTGATTCACTTCTTAAAGCTGTAGCTCCCCAAGCACATTGAGCATAATATAAAAGTCGAGCATTAAAAGGAATTACATCTGGTAATTCTGGCAAATATAATTCTTGTTGAATCTCCTTTTTCAACTGTTCCAAACGTACCTCTAAAGGTAAATCATCCGCCCCTCTATTATCGACTCGATTCAAAATAAAAATCATCCAATCTGTACGCCCTTGAAAATATTCAACAACCCGTTTTAACTCTCCCAATAATTTCTGTCGGTGTTGTTCATCTACCTGTAAATAATCTAGAGCAAACTAAAAGCCTTCCCTACTAATGGTTGAATAACTTGTAAATTTGCTCGGTCTTGTACAGATTTTAAACCAGGCAAATCTAAAAAATCTATTCCTATTCCTTCAGGTAAACCAGACAAACTTAAATCATTAGCAGGCAACAAAGGAATATAAACTTGAATTTGTGGAGCAATACATTCTTTTTTCTTCCTTTGTTCGTGGTAACTGTGCATAACTACCCGAATTTTTTGATAGATTTCCTCATCTGTTAAATCTATCCATTCTCCTGTTTCCCAAACTGCATCAGATGTCTCTTCAATAATTAACTTTCGCTCCTGAGAATGTTTAAGCGTTAAAACTCCCCCACTCATTTCTCCTGCTTCAATAGGTGCAATTTTTCTACCCATCAAAGCATTAATAATAGTTGACTTTCCTGATGAAGTTGTACCAATAGTAGCAATAGATAAACTGGGATTTTCTAGACGTTTTGTTGCTCCTTGATAAGCTGAATTAAAATCATCTAACTTACGACTTATAGTCTCATCTGCAAAAACTTCCGGTGCAGCATTCACTATATTAGAAAGAGAATTTCCTAATTCTTCAAGTAAGTTTCGGGCACTATCTAATTTTGACTGAGTATCCATGGTATTTATTGCTAAATTTACCCACTATATCTATTAAAACATAAATTATGTTAAATCCACCCATCAAAAAGTTCTTTTCTACCATCCCCTCTAACCTTCAAAACTTATCTTATTAAAGCAGGTGGTAAATCTATAAACGATGCACCAGCTCCATTATAAATTGGTAATCCTAAAATATTTGAACTATCATAATGAGTAGGTGGTGGTGTCAATTTTTAATATAATTACAGCAGTTTTTTATAGGCAGACAAAAGTAAGGATGTTCTATGCAACATCCCTACAAATTTCCTGTTTATTACCAGTTATTTAACTGCTAACTAATAACTGAATTTACTCACACCGCCAAATTTTCACAGTATTGTCACTACTACCACTCACAATAGTATTATCATCGGCACTAATCGCTACAGAATTTACATCCTTAGAATGTCCGGTCAAAGTATCAATAACTTCTCCAGTTTCCATATTCCAAACCTTAATACTTTTATCTGCACTACCACTAATAATTGTTTTTTTATCCAAACAAATTACAGACCTAACCCAATCAGAATGCCCAGTAATTGTTTTGATTAATTTACATTTTTCTACAGACCATAATTTAATAGTTTTATCGCTACTACCACTCACTAAAACTTTACCATCAGGACGAAAAGCAATCGTATTAATATCTCTATTGTGTCCAACTAATTCACTAATTAACTTACCCGTTTCTACATCCCAAAATTTAATAATATTATCGCTACTGCCACTAGCAAGAATTTTCCCATCAGGACTAAAAGTAACTACATTTATTCCCCGTGAATTTTTAATACTGTACAAAAGTTGACAACTTTCTTGATGCCAAATTTTAATAGTTCGGTCGTCACTTCCACTAGCAATAAATGCTCCATTAGGACTAAATGCTACTGGCATTGAAACAATAGAATCAGAGTGTCTAGATAAACTACAACTTACCGTACCTTTAGCCAAATCCCAAATATTAATTACCCCACCAACATTGCCAATAGCTAAGATATTACTTTGAGAATTAAAAGCAATTGATAACACTACATTAGAAGCTACAAAAGAGTCTAATAATTCTCCTGTAGATAACTTCCATAATTTAATAGTTCGGTCAAAACTACCACTAGCAATTATTTGATTATCAGGACTAATAGCAACTGATGAAACTGAGCTTAAATGACCAGAAATAGTTTGAGGTTTTCCCCAAGAATGAAGATGTAATCCTGGTACATGAGTAGTATCTTTAAGAGAAATTTTTGGCTGTGAAATTTTGAGTAAATTTGGTGTGGGTGGGGGTGGGAGTGGTAATTTCCCATAATTCAAATCTTTTAAAACATCTGTAGCAGATTGATAACGTTTATTTGTCGCTTCAGCAATTAATTTATCGAGAATATTTCCCAGTTTTTCGCTGACAGGATTATCAACTAAATAATCTCGCCATACCCATTTATTTTCTCCAGTATCAAATAGTTGAAATGGGGAAACATTGGTCAGTAAATAAATACAAGTTACACCTAAACTATATAGGTCGCTGGCAAAATTTGCTTTACCTTTGAGTTGTTCTGGAGCAACATATTCGGGAGTGCCAATGATTGTACCTGTTCTTAATAATGCTGTACCTGTTAACTCTTTTGCTGCACCAAAATCTACTAATACTAATTGATTCCTAAATCCAGTTTTATAGGCAGAATTTGATTGTAAACGACGAATAATATTTTCTGGTTTAATATCCCTATGAATAATTTTATGAGAATGAATAAATTCTAGGACTGGTAAAAGACTATTTAATAGTTCTCGAATCTGATATTCTGAAAATGTTCCCTCTGTTTCTAAGATTTGAGCTAAGTTTTTTCCAGGGATAAATTCTTGTACTAAATATTGACAAGAATCATCATGTAAATTTGCTAATAGTTCAGCTATCTGAGGATGTTTTACTAAACTATCTAATTTTTCTGCTTCTTGTTCAAATAGTTGGATTGCTTTTTTTACATCTGCATCATTTTGTGATATAAAATAAAACTGTTTAATAACACATGGTGGTTTAGATGGTTTGTCTTCATCTACTGCTAAATAAGTTTTGCTGAAGCCTCCCTGACCAATCATTTTGATGGCTCGATAGCGGTCTTTTAGTACTAACATAGAACTACAACTGAGACAGATTCTTGTATCACATAGGTTGTTGGGATTTTTGCAATTCTCTTTAAGGCAGTAAATCATATTTCTTCTTTTCGCCAATATTGTATTTGTTGCTTTAGTAGTTAGTAACATTTTGTCAGCACTCCTGATAATTTATTTCTAGATCGCTATAGAAAAATACATTTTAAAACAGTGACTGAGTATCCAATATTAGCTATCTTCTCTGAGTGAGGTTAGATTGCAATTTTAGTTGGTAATTTTATGCAATTTGAAAAAAGAATACTATACTTGGGTGAAACTTTAATTATTAGAGTTGTCGCTAAATAGAGGGAAAAAATCGCTCAAACCTAGACAGGAAAATAATTACCAGCATTTTGAGTTGCCAATAGCTATAATCCTTACATAATAAGGTTTTGGGGATTTTTTAAGTTATAAAGCGACAAGTCTATTAAGTAACTAACACTGCTCAAATAGCTTTTTTGATAATTATTAGCTAGTAGGTTTTTATAGCAGTTTTCATGTTTTTTAGACTACAGAGATTTGGGTTTAAAGGAAGAAGGAAGAAATTTTGTAGTCTACCTTTGTGAAAACTGCTAATAAGTAACTAACGCTGGTCAAATAGCTTTTTTAATAATTATTAGCCACTAGGTTTTTAATTATTCTTATGTTGACCAGAAAATAAGGTCTAAAGCCTCCCCTTTTAAGGGGATGAAAAAAATCAACTTCAGTATTTCAAGCCTCCCTATTTCATAGAGTTACTGATAACTGATAACTGATAACTGAAATGACTACTCCCCTACTCCCCTACTCCCCCTACTCCCTCACTCCCCTACCCCCCTACTCAAGAATAAATATTTATCAAATTATTATTACTCCTGTCGCCAAATTTTAATAGTATTATCACTACTACCACTAGCTAAACTCTTTCCGTCTCTAGAAAAAGTAACAGAATTAACATATTTTAAATGACCTTCTAAATTTCCAATTTGCCGACCTGTTTTTCTATGCCAAATTTTAATAGTTCCGTCCTCACTACCACTAGCAATAATATCTCCTTGAGGACTAAAAACTACTTGACGAACATCACTAGAATGTCCTTCAAAAGTTTGTAATATTTCACCCCGATCTATTTGCCAAATTTTAATATTTCTATCCCGACCGCCACTAGCTAATATTTTCCCATCAGGACTAAAAGCAAGTGCATAAATATAATGTACTCCCTGATAATAATTACATAGATTTTTAACAGTATTACCTAAACTTAAATCCCAAATTTTAATAGTATTATCTTCACTACTACTCGCCAAAGTTTTCCCATCAGGACTAAAAGCGATCGCCCGCACTGGTCGTGAATGTCCGCTCAAAGTCATCATTACCTTCCCAAAGTTAGCATCATAAATATCATCCCCAAGTCGCCAAATTTTCACATTTTTATCTTTACTCGCACTAGCTAAAGTTTTGCCGTCTGGGTGAAAAGCGATCGCCGTTACTCCTCCAGAATGACCAAAATATTCTCCTCTACCCCAGTCACCTAGAATGCAAAGCAGTTTTCCCGTATTAATTTCCCAAAGTCTAATAGTTTTGTCATCACTCCCACTTGCTAATATTTTCCCATCCGGACTAAAAGCAACGGAGTTGACATAACCGGAATGTCCGCGCATAGTCAATATTTCTCTACCACTATCGACTTCCCACAACTTAATAGTTTCATCCTCGCTCCCACTTGCTACAATTTTGTCATCCTTACTAAAAGCAACGGAGCAAACCCATTTTTGATGACCGATGAGAGTATGTAGACATTTCCAAGTTTGACTCGGTAAAGGTGCAGGCGTAACTTTTGGTGTTTGGAGAGCAGTTTTATCTTGAATAAGAGTTAAATTAACTGGAGCATCTGCACCTAGAGTTTCCATAACTTCATCAACAGACTGATAACGACGGTTAACTGCATTTTCTACCAGTTTATCCAAAACATCACCCAATTTTTCACTCACAGAATTATTCTGTAAATAACGTCGCCATACCCATGTTCCCTCACCCACATCAAATAATTCAAATGGGGAAACTTTGGTTAATAGATGCAAGCAAGTTACCCCCAAACTATATAAGTCGCTGGCAAATACTGCCTTCCCTCGGTTTTGTTCGGGAGCAGTATATTCAGGAGTGCCGATAGTTGTACCTGTTTTGAGGAGCGCAGTACCCAGAGCATATTTAGCAGCACCAAAGTCTACCAATACTAACTGGCGATCGCTATTTTGACGGCGAATAATATTTTCTGGTTTGATGTCGCGGTGAATAACATTATGAGAATGAATAAACCCCACCACTGGTAGTAAATTTTTCAGTAAACCCCTAATTTCCTCTTCCTTATAGGGCGCTTCAATGTTCAGCCCTTCAGCTAAGTTTTGTCCAGGGATAAATTCTTGTACTAAATATTGTCGCCCATCTTGAGTAAAGTGGGCCATGAGTTCAGGAATTTGGGAATGTTTGCCCAACTGGTCTAACCTCGTAGCTTCTTTTTCAAATAATTCGGCAGCTTTGTTAATATTATTTGTGCCTTGTGCAGCGGGAAAAAATTGTTTAATGACGCAGTAGGGTCTGGAGGGTTTGTCTTCGTCGATAGCTAAAAATGTTCTGCCAAAACCTCCTTGACCAATTAGGTTTAAGGGGCGATAGCGGTCTTTAAGTAATAGTTTTGAACCGCAATTTTGGCAATATTTATTAGAGTCTGGGTTTTCGGGAATTTGACAGTTGGGGTTGAGGCAATAACTCATGCCGATAGATTTTTAGCTAACGATTATATTGATTATATTTGCAGGATTTTTGCAAGTTTTTTCCTTACTATATAATAGTTTTTGTGAGGATTTGCTGAAATTAAGCATAAATTAATTTTTCTATTTTTTGAAAGCTCGTAGTAAGGCTTCACCCCTATCTATGCTAGTTGCTCAAGCCCTACTAAAAACAAATCCAAAATAAGATTAGAAGTGGAAGAAGAAGATGAATAATTTCGATCGGGCAACAGTTGAATTACAGAGGTTTTCATTTCAGTAGACCACAGTAGGGACGTTGCATGCAACGTCCCTACAAGGTTTGGGTTGTGGCGATGTGGTTCATCAATTTGAAAAGCGCTGTAAATAATATTTTTCAGCAACATCTACAAAAAATTGCTCCTACTAGATCGTTATTAGATTGGAATCAGAAAAAGCTGCAAAATTTTTATCTTCATGCTTAATTACCTGCTACTAAGAATGAAATAGCTGAATATTTACAGAAGTGCCAGGATGAAAAAGGTCAGCAGTATCGGATATCTATACAGCGGTTTTCATTTCAATAGACCACAGTAGGGGCGATTAGGGTTTGCGGAGCATTCCGGCACGGAAATCGCCCCTACAGGGTTTTGGTTATGACGATGTGGTTTATCCATCTGAAAAGTGCTGTAATATACAATCCCGATAATTACTATAGCTTGCGTCCGCAGCGACTGGAACGGAGTGGAAGGTTTGCGGAGCATTCCGGAACGGATAGCAATCTCAGGGGTCCCACGAGATTGCTTCCGCTTCGTCGCAATGACAACTGTTCAACCGGATTTTATATAAAAAGTAAAGTTAGTAATCATCTATTTACCTGCACGGGATGGGTTTTTTTCAGTTATCAGTTATCAGTTATCAGTTATCAGCACGAAATTAACGTTACTGTAGGGGCGGGTTTTTTCAGTTATCAGTTATCAGTTATCAGCACGAAATTAACGTTACTGTAGGGGCGGGT
>NZ_JBNHEQ010000202.1:0-10726 GCF_050016015.1 Dapis hubbardiae BLCC-M172 | reverse complement strand
TTCACCAGAAACCTTGTTATAACTGATTGACTTCTATAAACCCGCCCCGTCCCACCCAATGGATCTGGGGGCGGGTTTATTTAATTTAACGATACTGCTGATGAATTTCCTGTGGAACCCGCCCTAATCTCCCGCCCCAAGCCAAATTTACAGCAGTTTTCATTTCAGTAGACACATTAGGGGCAAATGCCATTTGCCCTTTGCCCTTATATCGACATAATTTTGTTCACTTCCAAAACTACCGAACCAATTTCTCCCAAGCTTCCCATAAAATCTCTGCAGTTTCCACCGGACTATTAGGTAAACATTGCCTTGCCTTTTCCAAACACATTTGTGCTTTTTGTTCATCTCCAGACTTCCTAATTGCCAAACTCAACCACAACCAAACCATCGGTTGCTCCGGCTGAATATCCAAAGACTTAAAATAACATTCCACAGACTTTTCAAATCTATTAAACTGATAAAACAAAACACCCAAACTCCGCCACCCTTGCCAATGATTCGGTTGTAACTTTACCGTCTTTTCATAACAAAAAATCGCTTCCTCATAACGTTTCAACTGATAACAAACCTCAGCTTTCTTATACCAAGCATCATAATTATGAGGTCGAATATTAATCGCTCGGTCATAAGCAGCGATCGCCTCCTCAGTCTTACCAAACTCCTGCATAATTCGACCTTTAATAACTTGGGGAATTCCTCCTAACATTTTTGTAAGTAAGGAAGGATTATTATTTCCTGTTTGAGAAGCCGAATTAGCAAAACTTTTCTGATATTTAACAGACTCTAATTCTGTTAAAACTTCTTCGACAGACTGATACCTTTGATTAATATTCGGAGCCAAAAGCTTATCAATAATTATCCCCAAATCTTCACTAATATTAGACTGTAAATATTGTCGCCAAATCCATTTACCCTCAACCACATCAAACAACTCAAAAGGCGCAACTTGAGTCAACAAATAAACACAAGTAACCCCCAAATTATAAAGGTCACTAGCAGGAACCGCCTTCCCCGCCAACTGTTCCGGGGCCACATATCCCGCACTACCAATCATCGTTCCAGTTTTGCCTAGGGAAGAATCTGTAATTACCTTACTTGCCCCAAAATCCACCAACACCAACTGGCCTTTAATTTCCCCTCCACCATCAGGAAGCGTAATAGAGTTGCGCCGAATAATATTTTCTGGTTTAATATCCCGATGAATTACCTGCCTTTCATGGACAAATTCCAACACAGGCAACAAATCCCAAAGTAATTCCTGAATCTGATTTTCTGTAAAAGTCCCATTAGCAACCAATTCTTGTTCCAGATTTTGCCCATCAATAAATTCTTGGACTAAATATTGTTGCTCCCCCTGTTGAAAATGAGCCATTAATTCCGGAATTTGAGGATGTTGACCCAACTCATCAAGTCTAATAGCTTCCCGACGAAACAACTCAGCAGCCTTTTCCGCATTAGCACTATTTTGGGGAAAAAACTGTTTAATTACACACCTGGGAAGAGAAGGTTTATGTTCATCCACAGCCAAAAAAGTTTTCCCAAAACCACCTTGACCAATAGGTTTAATAGCACGGTAGCGATCGCCCAGTAGCAATTTAGCCCCGCAGCTTTGGCAAAATCTATTTTCAGAAGGATTATATGGCTTTCGGCATTCAGAATTGAGACAGTAGCTCATTTCAGTTATCAGTTAACAGTTAACAGTTATCAGTACCTCCTACTGAAGTAGATAGACAAATTATGTGTAAATCTTTGAGAGATTTTTTCAGGAGAATTAAAGTGCATTGAAAAATACATTTTTTTGAGAACTTAAGTAGTTTTGCCTTATCTATACTCTTTCTCCCTACTCCCCTACTCCCCTGCTCCCTACTCCCCTACTCCCCACACTCCCCACACTTCCCACACTTCCTATTTAGCTGGTATTTTTTCAGAGTCAGTTTCTAGAACTACAGTAGGAATAGGTACTTCTTCAACTGCCGGATGTCTTTCCATAGTTAAACCTTTTTGCTGAGAACCAGATAATCGTTTCAGAAGTTTAGGTTTCGGGTCATGAAGCAAATAAATAATTTGGTCGCCTGGTTGCCAATTTTCAGTAGCTGGAAATACTTGAAGACTTCCTTGCCTTTCAATTAAAATAGGTATAAAGTCCCCAGACTTAATCATGGCTTTGAGGTGAGTCTTTTGAAACTCAAATCCCAATTGCTTCAGAACTGTTTCACCTAATTTCACCTCTTTGTCAGAGAGGTATTTATTCCAACTTTTCAGATTTAACTCAGTTGTAAATGCTTGTTGAACCTTATCTTTACTATTATTATGATTTTTCTGTTGGGGACTTTTTGGATAAACAGCTAATACCCTTGGTGGCTTAAATTCTTCTGCTGCTCTTTGAGCCAAAACTAAATTTACTTCCCCATTTTTAGTCATTGCTAAGAAAGTTCCTACTGATTCTAAACCAGCTTTTTCTAGGACATTAGTATCTAACGCACTACTTTTATATACTTGTAAACCTTCTGTCTCTGCTTGCTTACAACTTTCCTCATCTGTATCAATTAGTACCACTGATTCACCCCTATCCTTAAATATCTTGCCAATTAATCGAGATAGAGGATTTGAACCAACTATAATAGCACCTTTAGCAGCACTAGAAGTAATTCCCAAAAATTGAGCCACAAACCTTGCGGTTAGTCCTTGACTAAAAACCGTCATCATAATTGTCAAGAACACCAAAGCTTTAATAGAATCACCACCATTGATACCTTTCTGGGTTAACAATATGGCAAACAGAGAGGAAACTGAAGCGGAAACTATCCCTCTGGGAGCGACCCAACTCACAAACATCTTTTGTCGCCAATTAAGCTGACTGTTCCAGGTGCAGAGTAATATATTGAGGGGTCGAACCAAGAACATTAAGGTTAAAACTGTAAATACACTTCCCCAACCTAGAGCCACTACACTTGCTAAAGATAGGTCTGCTGCTAACAAGATAAATAATACCGAAACAGCTAGCATTGTTAATTGACCTTTAAACCGTCTTATTAGTCTTAACTCTGGTATTTCGGCTGCCCCAACTACCATTCCTGCTACTACTGTGGTCATTAACCCTGATTCGCTACGAATTTGTTCTGCTAGGCCAAACATTCCCCAAAGAGCAGCTAAAACCACTAAATTTGCTAGTTCTTCCGAGAGAAACTTTGCTCTTTTCAGACTAAACCCAAGTACCCAACCTCCTGCTGCACCAATAATAGTACCCATTCCTAAACGCACAACTAGGTCTCTAAATAATCCTACAGGGTCAGCACCTTCATTTAAAACGATATTCAGTACCAATACGGCTAGAATTGCTCCTACAGGATCGATGAGAACTCCTTCTCCCTCCAGCAATGTAGCTACTTTTCGGTCCACTGATACCTGTTTGAGCAATGGTCCCACTACTGTTGGCCCTGTAACTACTACTAGGGAGGCATAAAGAAATGCGATTGGCCAAGGAAATTCTCCTAACCAGTGAGCAGCCATACCTCCACCAATTAGTGTGACTAATGTCCCTATGGTGACTAAGTTGCGGATACTGCCAGAAACTCTTCCTAATTCTCTTAGTTCCAAATTGAGGCCACCCTCAAACAGGATTAGGGCTACAAATAGAGAGACTACAACCTCTAGACCATTACCTAATAGGTTTGGATGTACTAGGCCCAGACCATCTTTACCTACTAAAATACCAAATAGTAGCAAAAAGACAATTGCAGGTACTTTAAGGTAGGCTGCCACAACTTGGGAAGCTATACCACTGGCTACTGTCAGGATAATCAGCAGAGTTATATTAAATGGTGTTTCCATAAGCGTTTTTTTTCCCAGTCTTACCAGCTTTTTTTTGCTAAGGGTTCAGATTTTGGCTCTGAAATTTTCTCTTTTAATTTTTGCTGGTTAGTTTATATATATTTTTTTCTGATTAAGGGATAAATTTATTATTTTTTTGATTGATTAGTTTTTTATTTAAAACCCAGTTTTTCCGAGGATTTATTTACATCAAACAATTTAACGAGCAAGCTTCTTACTTTTTCATCAATTTGTTTTTTCCCTTATATAATTGTATATATGTAATTTTGTATATAGTGCCTAATTCCTGCCCATTTTTTTCCTTCAATATGTAAATCTCATTTGTATTATAACTACTATTAACCAAAGTGCAACTCCACTTAATTTTTCACTGTTGCAGTATATAGAGATAATTTTTATATATAGTAACAATTTGATAAAATAATGTTACGAAAAAGTATTGATAGGGAACACCGGATATGAATATGTAGGGCAAATATTTATCCAAATGGTATAATATAAATTTTAATAAAGAATGTCACAAGTAATTTGAGTGATATAGAATCCGGATAATTACTATAGCTTGCGTCCGCAGCGACTGGAACAGAGTGGAAGGTTTGCGGAGCATTCCGGAACGGATAGCAATCTCTTATGTGTCCGGAGATTGCTTCCGCTTCGTCGCTGCGGACGACTCTTCAACCAGATTTTATATGATTGAAAGACTTTAGAATAAGATGTGTCTTTGACTAATTGACTTATTAATTAAAGAGAGCCTGAGTCTAACAATTTCTTAGAGTAAATTCCCTGTTATTCCTGACTCCTGTAAGTAGAGAATCTTACGGCTCTCCTACCTGACCTCTGACGATCTCTAGCCATCTCTCAGATTTACCGAAAAATAAAGGTATAAAACCTTGTATTTCAAGAGAAAAAAAGTGCTAGGTATTTCCTTATATTCAATTTCGGTAAGGTTTTAACCAGAGGTAATTATCCATTATCGATTATCAATTAATAAACGATAATTTGCTAATTTATCCGTTAGTAATTTTCTGCATTTTATTTTCAGATAACCGTCTATTGATAGAAGAAATTGCCCTCACAGGTATATCGGCAAATTGAGCTAAAATTAAATTCCAGAGATAGCCATATTGGGGATTATTTTTCAGTAACAAAAGTTCTGCAAATACATAAAATCTTTTAGTTCTTCTGTATTCAGGAGGATTATCTTCTATCCTAATTTGTTCTGGTTTGGGCAGTATATGACCAATGATTTTTCCTTGTTCATAATACTTTGCTTGAATAGAAAGTCCTAATAATCTATCCAGACACCAAAAAGGAAAATATTTGAACGGTCCAGACAAAATCATAGCATCTCTAATATCTGCTAAAGTTGCTTGTACCATTTCATTTTTCCATACTTTTTTATCAAAGTTTTCTGTATGACGTCCATGGTGATCTTTTCTTCCCCTCAACATACAAAACGGATCGAATTTATTATGCAAGGGAGCTATGGGTATTTCCACCATATAATTTGGTTGGTCCTGTAAATTTTGATCTCCGGTACTTACACCACAAGTCTTCATCTCATCAATATTAGATACTGTCTCCCAAGGAGATTTTAATCCTGCTTCATCACCGTATGTTACGTCTTTTCTATTAAGTCTTAAAACCCAACTATCGGGGAATTTTGTAAAATATTGTCTGGTTATTTCTGCAATATCTGGATGAAGTAGTTCATCACAATTTACTGTTAAAATATATTGAGCTGAAGCATTCATTAGTCCAGTCATTCTTTGAATTATTTCTCCACGAAATGAGCTATTTATTTGCTGCATTCGGGGGTCGCTAATTGGGAGTTTTTTCATTCCTGGAGGATGAACTAATATTAATTCTACATCTCCGTTAATTTTTAACAGAGATTCGATCCAATATTCGGGAAGTCCTTCTCTTGTGGGGACTATAATTGATAATATTGGTTGGGTCATTTCAGTTATCAGTTATTAGTTATCAGTACCGACCGCTGAGGTCGGAGGTTTGAGACCTTATTTCTCGGTCATACATAATTGTATGAATTAAGAATATTAAGTGTATTTTAGCAAATGTGTGGAGCGTGAGTCAATAATTTAATTTTTGAGTAGTGTTACTTATATTTTTTTCTAGAGAATAAGTGGGATTTGATATAAATTTTATTCAAATTCTTTCTCACCATTTTTGTAGTGCTAAATCAACTAATGATTCTAGAGATTTATCGGCATCTAAAACTTCTGTTTTTAATTCTTGTCTTGTTGTTGCTTCCCATCGTTTTTGACAATCCTGAAATTACTCCATATCTGCAGAAGTTGTACTATTTTATCCTAGGGTGTTTGGTCTTCTTTCCCCAAGTAAAAATTGGATAAAAAGACCAGACTATTACAGTTGTTTTCAGAAATAATTGACGATTGCTAGAATTTTTTTTCAAATTCTTTCTCACCATTTTTGGAGTGCTAAGTAAACTAATGGTTATAGAGATTTATCGGCATCTAAAAATTGTATTTTTAATTCTTGTCTTGTTGTTGCTTCCCATCGTTTTTGACAATCCTTAAATCACTCCATATCTGCATAATTTGTACTATTTTATCCTAGGGTGTTTGGTCTCCCAACCCTAGTAAAAATCGGATGAAAAAACCAGACTATTAGAGTTGTTTTCAGAAATGATTGACGATTGCTAGAATTTTTTTTCAAATTCTTTCTCACCATTTTTGGAGTGCTAAGTAAACTAATGATTCTAGAGATTTATCGGCATCTAAAACTAATGAATATAGAGATTTATCAGCATCTAAAAATTATGTTTTTAATTCTTGTCATGTTGTTGCTTTCCATAGTTTTTTATCATCCCTAAATAACTCCATATCTTCATAACCATTACAGTTTTTTTCACAAATCATTTATGATCGCTATAATTTTTTCAAATTCTTTCTAACCATTTTTGGAGAGCTAAATCAACTAATGAGTCTAGAGATTTATAAGCATCTAAAACTTCTGTTTGTAATTCTTGTCCTGTTCTTGCTTCATACAGATTTTTATGATATTGAAATAACTCTATATCTTCCCTAGTCAAAGGTTTTGGGTGTTTAGGATATTTAATAATTCTATTAACTTCCTTAATATATTTATCGGTTATACTTCTTTTTATTGGTAAACTACAGATATGTCTACCAAGTATAAATTGGGAAAAATATCCTCCTATTTCAATTGCTTCTATTAATCTTTTAATACTCCTTTTATACCTATTAATTTCTGTTTCTACTCCACTCGAAACATAACCTTCAATCAAAGCTTTATCTTGCCAATTCGTCCAAATTATTGCTCTGCCAATTCTCGAACTTTCACCACCTTTATATGGTATCCAGAGAAATAGTATTAACTCACCTTTCTCTAAGAAAAATTCAGCACAAAATTTACTGCTTTTACCACTACCACTTCCATACTTAATACTTCCAGCAGAAGCAAATTCCTGAATTTTAGGGTTAAAGCTGAGAATTTTTCGTCGAACCCTAAAAATCTCTTCCTGCTGTTGACCATCTAAATTATTTACAACTTTCAAAAGTGCTTTAGGTGGAACTGGTATATCTAAATCATTTTCTAGTTCTTGATAGGGAATAATTACCTTTGAAATCTCCTCATTATCAACATCTTTCAAATAGAGATAAAACTTATCCTCGTCTTGAATAACAGAAAACTCTAAAAACTGAAAATCAAGAGTATGATATTTTCTATCTGTAAAATTATCCCGATGAAAACTAGGAGTAATTGCTACTAATCTTACAGGTTGCTGATAATCAACTTTGTCACTAAAAGGTTTCTCATCTAATAAAGCATCATAATAACGAGTCAACTGTTGAACAATTCCCCTATCCTCAACATTTTTCAACTCCAAAACCACTAATTTTTTATGACTATCAACAGCTAAAATATCGCACCTTTGACTATTCACAATATATTGTCTGTCTAAGACATTCAAACTTAGTAAAATTTCCAAATGTTCATAAAGAAAATCCTCTAAAATTTCCTCACTGGCAAATTCCCATCCTGAGCCAGTCTTTTTTAAAGATGCGTTACTCAACATATAAAATAATGGATAATGGATAATGGATAATGGATAATTGATAATTGATAATTAGAAATATAGCGTTTTTATTTGAGATGTGGAAACAGACTGCTATTAAAAAGCTATGGAGGTTTGGGACAATGGGCAATGGTAAAGAATATAAAACAATGGATAATTAATAATTAGAGATATAGCGCTTTTATTTGAGATATTGACATCTCATTTGAAAACACTATAGTTTTCATTATCAATTATCCATTACCCACTATTAATTATCAATTTTCGCCCAACGATTTTGACTTTGCTCTAAATGTTCTAATAATTCCTGTTGACTTAAAGATGGTTTTTTACATATCAAACCTTGACAAACTAACCCTACAGAATTTTCTGGCAAATCAGTTTCTCTCTTATAAATAGCAGTAGGAAAATACTGAGTAATTAAATTAGAAATTTCTACTTCAGAAGTTCTGACTAAAGTTTGATTTCTATACCAGTCTAGGGCGACAAATAAACTCGGACAAGCTTGGGGAGATTTTTTCATTATGCTGCTAAAAGCTGTTAAGGCTGACTCAGCTCTGTCAAGATAATGTAATTCTTCAGTTAGCAAAGATAGACGTACTAAATTAGAAATTGCTATGCCATTTGCTGCCGGAGTTGCATTATCAATATAATTCCTTTCTCGTAATATTAATTCTCCACTAACATCTGTAGGAGCATTGTAATAACCTGCTGCTTCAAGACTCCATAAAAATTCGTCAAATTCATCTTGTAATTTAATTGCTGTTTCTAACCAAAAATCACCATTTGATGAAGTTTCTAAACTAATCGAAGCTTGCTGTAAATCTAGCAATGCTTTAATAAACAAAGCATAATCTTCTGACTGGGCAATTACTGTAGGTTTTCCCTCATAATTTAGCCGATAAAAACGTCCATCAACACACTGATTTTTGGTGATGAAATTAGCAGCATTAACGGCTAATTCTAGATATTCTGAGTTGTTAAATACTGTAGCTGCTCTTGCCAGACCAGAAATCATTAAACTATTCCAGGCAACAATCATTTTAGTGTCTGTTACTGCGGGAATTCTGCCAGACCAATTATTATTTTTTGCTTCGTAATTATTCGTTGCTGGTGGAAAAGTTTCTAGATTAAAAGGTTTAGCACCATACCGCACTTCAAATAATTTAGATAGAGAATTTTCTACAGTTTCACTTAACTCTCCTGCTTCCTTTCTTTGCAAGACAATTTTTCCTTCAAAGTTGCCATTAGATGTGATAAAAAATTGTTCTGATAGTTTAGATAATTCTTCCGAAGTTAATAAATTTTCTAATTCTTTATAACTCCAAACATAGAAAGCTCCTTCTTCTGGTTCGACTTCATCTGGAGTAGTAAAACTATCAGCATCTTGGGAACCATAGAAAAATCCGGCAGGTGCAGTCATTTCTCTTTTTAGCCAATTTACTGTTTCAATAATTCCCCGTTTAAAAGCTGGTTCTTGATATCCTGCACTCCATAAATTAGCTAAATATTCAACAATTTGACCATTATCGTAGAGCATTTTTTCAAAGTGGGGAACTGTCCAAGTAGCATCTACCGTATAACGATGAAACCCACCCGCAACATGGTCATAAATTCCGCCTAAAGCTAAATCTAATCCTCTTTTTAAACAAATTTCATTGCCGTTATATTGAGATTCAAAATTAAACCTTGTTCCCTGTAAAGCTGCTTCACCATAAGGCATCATGGGAAAACTTTGTTGAGAGTAGCGATCGCTAATAATTGCTGTACTAACTTCTAAACCTTTTTGTAATACTTCTTCGCTTAAATCTTCTGCTTCTGGTAATAAAACTGACTGCCTTAAACCATTTAACATTTCCGTTTTTAAAGAGTGAAGTTTGTTTTTTTCCAAGTCATAAAAACCTCTAATTTTTTGCAAAACTTCTAAAAATCCTGGTCGTCCGTAACGAGGTTCAACAGGGAAATAAGTACCACCAACAAAAGGTATTAAATCATCAGGAGTTAAGAATATATTTAACGGCCAACCACCCTGTCCAGTTAACATTTGTAATGCCTGCATATAGATACTATCTACATCAGGTCTTTCTTCCCTATCTACTTTAATTGGTAAAAATTTTTCATTCAAATATTGAGCGATTTTCTCATCAGAAAATGCCTCTCCTTCCATAACAGTACACCAGTGACAACTTGAATAACCAATTGATAGAAAAATCGGCTTATCTTGTTGCTTCGCAGTTTCTAAAGCTTCCTCACACCAAGGCCACCAATCTACAGGATTTTCTGCATGTTTGCGAAGATAAAGACTTTGGGATTTAGCTAAACGATTAGTCATATTAATGTTTCCCTTAATTACGGATAATATTGTCAATTATCTGAGTGTTTTTAAGTATGGATAATCAACTTTCCTGAAGATTATAACGTAAAAAGAGGGAGTAGGGAGTAAGGAGTAGAGAGTCGGAGGAAATAAGTGATGATTTCTATGGAATAATTGATTTTATTTTTTATTATTGGAGATGTCTATTAGTCTATAATTGCGTAGCATTCCCCTGGAAAAGCTGAATCCTTACAATATTTTTTTGACTTTATTTATATAAACTCTTATAATTTAATTCTAATGTTCACTGTTTATTGAATAATAAAAATGCTTTTGCTTGCCTTCTATATCCTAGATGTAAAACTAGAGCTGTTTGATTGTTTTCTATTTTTAGTTAGAGGGAGTAGACTAAATATTTGACTGAAAAAAGCATTCTTTGACTGAGATAAATATATGTTGACCTTAATTCCCAAATCTTCGGCAAAATGAAATATTTT
>NZ_JBNHEQ010000201.1:0-9390 GCF_050016015.1 Dapis hubbardiae BLCC-M172 | reverse complement strand
TTATAGTTTCTACCTCATAAAACATGAGAAATTCTGTAATTTTTAGAATACTCAAGATAGTGAATATATTATTCAACAATCAACAATTAATAATTAATTAAATAATTCAGCTTTATTAGCCATGAATAAAGGAAGAAGGAAGAAGGAAGAAGGAAGAAGCAGGAAGGAAGAAAAAATCTCAATTGTTTGTTATCTGAGGCTATGAAAACTTATAGTTTCTACCTCATAAAACATGAGAAATTCTGTAATTTTTAGAATACTCAAGATAGTGAATATATTATTCAACAATCAACAATTAATAATTAATTAAATAATTCAGCTTTATTAGCCATGAATGTAAATTTACCGAAATAATTAATAATTAAACAATTAAATAATTAGATAATTCACGCCTTGAAACCTCCCCTTTCAAGGGAAAAAAAATAAATATTTTTCTTATTTGTCAATCCTCTCCCTTTTAGGGAAAGGTAATTATCAATTATCAATTATCCATTATCCATTAATGAACCCATCGATTCAAGCCTTAATATATAGTCATTTCAAATAAGGATGAAACACTTTTTTGCCTGAAATATTTTCAAGGAAAGAAACACTGGTCTCAGTCTTATTCAGAATGACTATATTATTTATAAACAGTCTAGAAAATATCCTCAAACATGAAAACTTAATACTTTATTTTGAGGCAAAATAAACCTCAAACCTCAACCCTAACACCTAATACCAATTCCCATAAATAATTCTATACTTCCTCAATAATTCAGTTATTAAGTAATAACTAAATTTCAGGAATGTTTTTAACGATTATCGGCTAAAACCGAAGATATTTTATTTTGAATTCCCTACTCCCTACTCCCTACTCCCTATTCCCTGTTTTCTAATATCCATCAGTTCCGATAGTAGTATGATCGTATTCTGCCATTGATAAATCAACTTCTCTAGCTCGAAACAAATTACACCATCCCAATTTGGCATTCTCTAACTTGGCTTTTTCTAGGTTAGCTCCTCTCAAATCTCCATGCCTTAAATCTGTATCTCTTAAATTTGCATTATATAAGTTTGCTCCTTGCAAATTAACTTGACTCAAATTTGCACCACGAAGATTAGCATGACGCAAATTAGCTCGCGATAGATTTCCCTGTTGAATATTACTATCAGATAAATTAGCTTTATAAAGTTTAATATCTCCCATTTCTACTTCTGCCAAATTACATCCTTGGAGGTTAGCTTGGTTCAAATTTGCATAGGGTAGATAAGCTTTTGTTAAATTACAACCTTCTAAATTAATTCCTTCTAAATCAGCTTCAAACAATTCTATATTACTTAAATCAATGGCACAAAATTCTCTTTGACCTTCAGCATATCTCCATAGTAATTCCTCTGCACTCATCTTCTGCATCTTAATATTTTTACCGAAAAATTAAGGTATAAAGCCTCTCCATTCATGGAGAAAAAAGAAAAAAAATCTTTGTAGCCAATCCTCTTCTTTATAAGAAGAGGTAATTATTAATTATTAATTATTGAAGGCTACTTTTTAGCAGTTGATAATCATCATTTATTAAATAAATAATGGGTTTTTATACTTATTATACTTATCAGGGTTTATACTAAGATGGCCTTATAAAAATTACTGAGATCCTAATCCTTTTTTAAGATTTGTAAAATTTCCATTCATATAGCGCTACGCGCGAGGGAATAGGGAATAGCGGTGCTACCCCGCGTCGGCGTAAGACGCAAACGCCAGTTCCTTCAAGTTGGGAGACCCGCCCAAGGGACTGGCTTGGGAACCCGCACCAAGAGAGGGAATAGGGAATAGTAAACTGTCAAAGGGTTTTTCGTATAGGGAAAAGCTCCGCTAACAGGATTGAGAAATGTTCTAACCTTAATGAGTAGCGCTATAAATGTCAAAATCATAACTATCGAATAATTAGAATCATTGCCAAATAAACCCTAATAATAAAGATGCCAGAAATTAGACAATCTATTGCTCAACATTACCATGAGCGGACAAAATATGACCCAGAAACGATTGGGAGTAAAAATCACCAGCTAGACTGGGAAAATCAACCAATACCATTCAAAGAGTATAAAGTCGGGACAACTATTGACCTAAAACCTTATCTGCAAGAAAAAATTAATCTAGGAAAAGATTCTCAAGAAGGAGAAAACCTATCCAACTTACTTGTATGTAGCTATGGCTTAACTGGTAAGATAACAACAATTATGGGAACTCATTACTTAAGAGCAGCTCCTTCTGCTGGAGGGTTGTATCCAGCAGAGGTTTATTTAATTTCCCGTGGCACAACTCTATTGCCCCCAGGATTATACAATTATCAGGCCAAAACTCATTCATTACTGAGATTTTGGGACAATAGAACATGGCCAGAATTGCAGGATGCTTGTTTTTGGCATCCAGCTCTAGAAAATACAAAATTAGCGATCGCCATTACTGCTATATTCTACCGTTCTGCTTGGCGTTATGAAGACCGCGCCTATAGACGAATATTTTTAGATACAGGTCACTTACTAGGTAACATTGAACTAGCTTCTGCTTTTAGTAATTATCGGCCACATCTGATTGGTGGGTTTAATGATGAAGCAATAAATCAAATGCTTTATTTAGATACAACTGAAGAACAGGCGATCGCCATTATTGCCCTAGCAGACTTACTAGATATTGAACAAAATCTTCCTCTATGGCAAACTGCTCTACCTTCTGGCACTCAAACAGATTATCCAATGGTTGCAGATGGTGAACTGCTAAAATATTTACATGAAGCTACTCACATTAACTCAAATTCTCCAAAAGTACCTGCTTGGAAAACACAAGAAACTCCAGAATATTCAGAAGATAAATATAACTTTCCATTTTGTACGAAAGTTTCTACTGTCACTCCCTCTATTTTATGGGGTAAAGATTTAGAAGGTCTGAGAAAGACTATTCTCAAACGACGTTCCACTCGCACTTATACTGGAGAAGCTATTGCTTTAAAGGAACTATTGGCTGTTTTAGATTTTACCTATCAACCCCACCATTACTTTAATCAAGAATTAGATCGTAATCCTGATTATTTTGACCTAAGTTTGATAGAGACCTTTATTGCAGTTTCTGGAGTAGATGGTTTAGAAGAGGGTTGTTATTATTATGCTCCAATGGCTCAAGAGTTCCGACAAATTAGGTTTAAAAATTTCCAAGAAGAGTTACATTATCTGTGCTTAGGTCAAGACTTAGGTAGAGATGCTGCTGTTGTTTTGTTTCATACTGCTGACCTGAAAAAAGCTGTAGGCAAATATGGCGATCGGGTTTACCGTTACCTCCATGCAGATGCAGGTCATTTAGGGCAAAGATTGAATTTAGCAGCTATTTATCTGGGTTTAGGTGTTAGTGGTATCGGCGGTTTCTTTGACGATCGTGTGAATGAAGTTTTAGGTATTCCTGTAGATGAGGCAGTTGTTTATATTACAACTTTAGGTCGCCCACAATAGAGGAGTAGAGGAGTAGGGGAGTAGGGGAGTGGCGGAGTGTGGGGAATAAGAAACTCCGAAAAAGATTTCCGCCCTTGTCTCTCCAAAAACTATAGCGCTACGCCCTAGGGAATAGGGAATAGGGAATAGTAAACTGTCAAAGGGTTTTACTAGGTCATGCTCCGCAAACAAGATATATAAATGTCCTAACCTTAATGTGTAGCGCTATAAAAATCAAATCAATTGGATAGACCACAGTCGATATGCACCGGATAGCATGATGGAATATTTGTTGATGTCGGAAGTTGAGGAGCGAGAATTGGGAGTGGGGGGGTGTGGTCCGGGTGGGAAGTGTGGGGAGCAAAAAACTCTCAAAAAGATTTCCGCCCTTGTCTCTCCAAAAACTAAAAATCAAATCAATTGGATAGACCACAGTCGATATGCACCGGAGAGCATGATGGAATATTTGTTGATGTCGGAAGTTGAGGAGCGAGAATTTTGAAACTAGCCTTTGACTCCTGTAGGGGCGAATTGCCATTCTCCCCTACGACTCCTGACTCCTGACTCCTGACTCCTACAGCAGTTTTGTGGTTTACTCAACTGAAAAGCGCTGTAAAACTATAATTCCTCTCCATCTTCTTCTTCCTCTAGTTCCTCCTCTTCATCTTCTTCATCCTCTTCATCTTCTTCCTCCTCCTCTTCTTTACCCTCCAACTCTTCATCTTCTAAACTCTTCTTACCTTTCCGAGAACCGCGATGAGGCATTTTAATCCCTTCTTTTTCAAAAGCTTCAATTATCATTCTACGCAGGTATAATTCTACATCTTCGTTTGTTCCTGGCTTAACTTGTGTAGTCGTTTGAATGATTAACTGATATCTATCGAACTTCTCAACCCCGTCTACTTCAGTTGCTTCTAGTACATCCTCATTCTCCTGATTTAATTTTTTCCCCACTGCTTCTATAACTTTGTAAACGCGCTCGAGATTAGCATCATAAGGAACATTAACTGTTACTACTGCTTCACTATATCTCGAATAATTAACAATACTACCAATTTCACCATTCCGAATAATATAGTCTTTATCCTCAAAGCGAATGCGAGTAGTTTTCAGCTCTATTGCAGTCACATAACCTTTGATATCATCTATCTCAACAAAGTCACCTACTAAGTAGTAACCTTCAAACAAATTAAATAAACCAGCTACCACATCTTCAACAATACTCTGCGCTCCCATGCTAACACCAAGACCAAGAATACCAGCACTTGCAAGTATAGGAGTAGAGTCAATACCTAGGACATTGAGAATAGCAATTATTGCACCAATGTAGACTAGATATTTGAGGGTACTATCAAATAAGGGTAATAGAGTTTCTCTTCTCTTTCTGTCAATTTCATCTAACTCTTCGTCCTGACTAAGTAGAAACTTTCGGGCAAAAAGTTTGCCAACCTCTTCAATTACACGACTGGTATAAAATATGCCGACAATTTGTATAATTTTGGGGCCAATGACTGCTAGATATGCAATGAATTCAAGTTGCTGAAATACTAAACTTGCCATTGACAGGTATATTACATACTCCAAACATCGCTTTGACAATGGGAGTAGATGACTGAGGCGATTATATAAACGTAGCAGTCTGCTAGGACTAGAATATTTTTGGGCTAGTGCTTCTAATGTATCAATAATTACGATATTGGCTTTAACCAGAAGTATGCCAACTGTAATAATGACATATATTCTTACAGCAATATACATATATTGCGTAATTACTTCTGGTAATTGGATAAATTGAGTACATAAGGTTAGACTCAATAGCCACAAAATGTTAATTAGGTTGAGACTGAGAAAGTCAAAGAAATCTTCTATACTTTCATCATTGCTTGTAATATATTCAAATCTTTTGGTGCGATCGCAAAGATTATCTATTAAACGTTGAATGTAAGGTTGAGTTGCAGCTAATAAGAATAATAAGAACAGACTTCTACCTGCTCCCATACCTAAATTTACCCAAAATTCTTCAGGAATATTATCAATAAATGACTTTGTGTGTTGTAATAAGTTTTCTCCCTTATTTATTAGCCAAATATTCAGTCCTAATATTAGTATACCCAGTAATCCAGCACCTATAGTTAATGCAGTCTGGGTATTCCTTTGGATATTCTGAATTGTGATTTTAATTTTCTTGCTGGAAACAGCCTTGGTTAGTTGTTTTAAAATTTGTCTAACTAACCAATTAACGGCAAGAAAAATAAAGAGTAGCAGACCAATTTCTGCTACAATAACTAAAAAGTTTTCTACTGCCAACATTTTCTAAGTCTCCTATCATCATCATAGTTTTTACTCACGCAGTTCAAAATCTAATTTTCCTTAATCTCTATCAAGCCAATGATACTAATTTTTTGTATTTTTATTGAGTCTTGGTCAACTATTGACCAAAAGTTATTTTTTTCTTAGCAAGGCAGGGATCTATTTATTTAATCTAGTTTAAATCAGAAGGTGTCAAAAAATACAAGTATTTAACGAAAAGTAATATCAAATCTTTTCATTAATGGATAATGGATAATTATCTCAAGGAAAACCTTCATTAATGGATAATTGATAATTGATAATTGATAATTACCTCTCCATAAAAGGGAGAGGATTGACACTAATCAGGAAAAGATTTATTTTTTTACGCTTGAAAGGGGAGGCTTTTAACTAAGGTATTTAATTAATAATTAATAATTAATAATTATTAATTAAAAATCTCTTCTCTTGGTAAGGGGTTAGGGAAAAATACTCAAGTCTCAAGTAGTTGTAACTCTCAAGTATAAATGATTGATAAATTGTATTATTGCCTGAATATATACCAATTCACTTCAATTATCTCAAAAATAATAATTTTACTGAAAAATTAAGGTATAAAGTTTCTTCATTCATGCAGAAAAAATAATTTTTTCTTTTTATTAACTCTCTCCCAAATTTAAAAATAAAATCAATTACTTCCATCTATTCCCTATTCCCTATTCCCTATTCCCTATTCCCTATTCCCTAATCTTTCTAATCTACCAGTAACTGCCCGATAGTTAATTCGGTAGAAGTCTAATTTTTCCACTGCTTCGGGAGCTACAAAAGCATCTTGAGGTATTTCTTGAAGTAAATTTATAGCTTCCTGCCATTTAGCTTGAGCTTCTTGCCAAACCTCTAGGGGATGAGGTGGGTTTTGCACAATTACACTTGCTTCTATAGCTAACTTTTTAGCAGTAACTAACTTAGAAGTTGCAGTTTTTTCAAATATTAGTTGTTTGCGGAGATTCTGATAATCTTGACGATAAGTTTGTAGCAGTTGATCTGCTTCTTTCTTAACAGTAGTACCTTTGGGAATTTCTTCTAATAATTTAATTGATTCTAGTAACTCTGTTTCTGCCTCTTCCCAAGTAGCTAAAGGTAGTGGGGGATATTTAATTGTTCTCTTAGATTCCACAGATAGTCTTTTAGCTTCTTTTATATCTTTTTCTGCTTGTTGTTGTGCCAAAATAGTTTTTTCTTCTGGAGAAACAATAACTATATTTTGACTTGCTTGTAGGGCATATATTACTATTCCTACCTCTACCATGAGAATAGATATTAACAAGATAATCAAGCCTTTCTGGGAAAATATTTTTTCTTCAGAAACCTGTTCTTCTTCTTGTTCTGTTTTTATTTGGTGTAGTAATTCTTCAGAATCTAAACTTTTCTCAAGTTCACTTAAAAGTTTATCTTGTTCCATAGCTAATCAGTTATTAGTTATCAGTTATCAGTTATCAGTTATTAATACTTTATCGTGAATTAGGAGGCAAGAAAATCCATAATTTTATTTTTTATCCCCTTGAAAGACTATGCTTTATAAACATCTTTGCTTAATATCAAAATTGACAAAAGAGATAAGTTATATAATTGCTATTGAAATGATATTTCGGAAGAGTAAATATATTTAAAAATAGGCTTTTCCTCAATTTTGTTCCTCATCTCCCCTACTCCCCTATTCCCCTACTCCCTTACCTAATTATTAATAATTAATAATTATGGTTTAAAGCCTCGCCCTTGGATAGGGGAAAAAAAGAAATAATATTTCCTGATCTTCAATCCTCTCGGTTTTAACCTTCTTCTAATTATCAATTATCAATTATCCATTATCAATTATCAATTAATGAATCCCACACTTCCTAACTAGAAGCACTTGTATAATACCGCAAAGCCAATCGCCAAAATTGAATAGAAGCAAAAAACAATCCACCTGCTAAAACAAAAGAACCCAAGATCCAAGTACCTCCAACCCTACCTAATATTGCTTGAGCTGGTACAGTGGTCAAAAATGCCACTGGTACTAGAAAAGTAAAAAAGAAACGATAAGCAGTAGGGTAAGCTACCATTGGATATCGTCCTGCTTCTAATAAACCTCTGAGGACTTCTGTTACATTGTAAATTTTGACAAACCAAATACTGGTTGACCCCAACATAAACCAGAGACTATAAAGAATAGTTATCCCACAGAGCAGTGGCACTATACTAAGTAAATAATCTGCAACTCCTAAACCCAGTTTACTACCAGCATATCCTAATAGCAACCCACCAAAAATTACATCCGGTATTCCCCAGGGAGATACTGTACGAGTAGAAAGCCAAAATTGACTACTAATGGGTTTGAGGAGGACAAAATCTAGAGTACCTTCTTGTACTTGTTGCACAATTCGATTCAAATTAGGAATTAAAAAAGTTGCTGAAAGACCCTGTAAAATAGTAAAAATTGCTAGGATAATTAAAGCTTCTTCCCAATTCCAACCTTCAAATTTGTAGCCTGTTCTATAAAATAGAAATAAACCAAATAAGCTACCAAATAAACTACCTATACTACTAATAGCTGCGATAATAAAATTGAAACGGTATTCTAATTCAGCAGCGATCGCTGCACCCCAAAATAATTTTAGTATTTGTAAGTATCGTTCCATTTAAGTAAGTAGGCAAAATTCAACATAAAACAATTGCAGCGAGTAAGTTTTTCTTACACCTGGCTGACTTCTGTAGAAGACATTAATGAATTTCTCCTACACTTAATTTTTTACTGGTTATATAGCAATTCCCATTCAGCAATTAACAATGTTCATGTCGGCGACAGCCGATACAATTAATAATTAATAATTACTCCTCCTCAATAATTAACAATGAACAATGAACAATTAATAATTAATGACTATCACGGCGCTGAGGAGCAATATATAAACGTAAGCATTCAGCACATCGCGTATCAGCTATCAGCTTCTCAAACAAGTCTACATTTCCCACAACACAATTATTGTATGGGGTTGACAACTTAAAAAGTTGTTTTTGTCTTTCAATTTATGGCTGGAAAATGTGCTATAAATTAAATGAATAATTGCTTAATTCATTAAAGAGCTGTTAGCTCCGCATTCCGTAGGAAGAGCTGACTGCTAATAGCTGTTAGCTCCGCATTCCGCAGGAAATGCTTACATATAAACTATTGACCTAGCACTCGCCCTCGGAATATATTAATTATTCATTATTAATTATTAATTATTAATTACAAAGGGAGGCTTTAAACCTTAATTCTTGAATGAATAATTAATTATTGACTATCAACTATTAATTATTAATTATTAACTATTAATTATTCGGTAAGCGTGAGGTACAGTTCTAGAGATCCCCCCTAACCCCCCTTGAGAAGGGGGGAACTGGAAGTCCCCCTTAAAAAGGGAGATTTAGGGGGATCGTATTTGTGTACTTCACGCCCGCTGAGAACTGCTATACGTTGTAATGGTGTCTTAATTATTTTGGTCAAGGGAACAGTAGGAGCATATTGCTCCCTTCCTTCTTCCTTAAAAGTCAAATTTCTAAGTGGAAAAAGAAGAAATAATTTATATTAGAAGCTAGGAAATTAGAGCGAATAAT
>NZ_JBNHEQ010000200.1:0-8015 GCF_050016015.1 Dapis hubbardiae BLCC-M172 | reverse complement strand
GGTGCTGCAAAGCTAGGGTTGCCAACACTTCCAGTGTTTTTAAAATAAACAATATCGCCCCCCCATTCTCCCACAAAAGCATCCAAGTCGCCATCATTATCGAGATCGGCAAAGGCGGGCTTGCTTTCTATCCCAACATCTGCTAGGTTAAATGGGTTGTAAACAGGTGCTGCAAAGCTAGGGTTGCCAACACTTCCAGTGTTTTTAAAATAAACAATATTGCCCTCACTTTCTCCCACAAAAGCATCCAAGTCGCCATCATTATCAAGGTCGGCAAAGGTGGGAGTGATGTAATCTCCAACATCTGCTAGGTTAAAGGGGTTAGTTTGAGGTGCAAGAAAGTTTGGTGTACTCATTTTAGGTTTCTCCTTTTTCTTTGTAATAAACTAGATTTGAAAAGTATATAAAGGGATGGCTGCTTTTTGAGATATTCGTAGGTTGGGTTGAAGTATGTTAGCGACAGCTTATCCTACGGATAAACCCAACATTTCAGCTAAAACTGTGCAATAGTAGGGGCGGGTTCGAGCAGAAATTTTCATGTTCACCATCAGATTAAATAAACCCGCCCCCTTCAACCCCTGTAATTGCCATATATTCTAGTAATGCGTTATCTCCTTGGGGCGGGTTTAGCTGACTTTAGGTGAAAACTCGTTAAGTTAACAGGGGAACCCGCCCCTACAGAGCCTAATTTGCTGATGCACTATTTGAGTTCAATGGTAGGGGCGGGTTCCTACGGAGATTTTCATGGTTACTCAATGATTTACATAAACCCGCCCTGCTCGATGCTAGGTTATATCATTGGGGGCGGGTTTACCTAATTTTCGGTGAAAACTCCTGAACTTAACTGTCGAACCCGCCCCTACGTTTTGATGATTCGGTTGGGGTGGGGGCGAGTTTACCTAACTCAACGGGAAAACTCCTGAACTTAACTGTCGAACCCGCCCCTACGTTTTTTTGCCTGGGGTTGGGGGCATTAGGGCGGGTTTACCTAATTTTTGGTGAAAATTCGTTAAGTTAACTGTGGAACCCGCCCCTACAGAGCCTATCAATAGTAGGGGCGGGTTCCTACGGAGATTTTCATGGCTACTCAATGATTTACATAAACCCGCCCCACCCCACGGTGGGTGATATTCATTGGAGTTCCTACGGAGATTTTCATGGCTACTCAATGATTTACATAAACCCGCCCCACCCCACGGTGGGTGATATTCATTGGAGTTCCTACGGAGATTTTCATCGTTGCTCAATGATTTAGATAAACCCGCCCTGCTCGATGCTAGGTTATATCATTGGGGGCGGGTTTACCTAATTTTCGGTGAAAACTCCTGAACTTAACTGTCGAACCCGCCCCTACGTTTTGATGATTCGGTTGGGTTGGGGGCGGGTTTACCTAATTTTCGGTGAAAACTTCTGAACTTAACTGTCGAACCCGCCCCACCTCACGGTGGGTGATATTCATTGGGGGTGGGTTGATTCGACTATCTGTAAAAACTCCCTAACTTTTCACTCAACCCAACCCACTCAACTACTATGGTTGTGGACTATTAATCACAGCCTCACCAGCAGCAGTACCAAGTTGCACAGTAACAGTTCCCGCACTAAAGGTATTAGCTTGTTGAGTAGCCCGATCGCCATCTGCAGTAGGCGTAACACCGAAACCATTAAAGTCGCCCACACCAGTGAATGCCTGTATACCAGCACTACCCAAAGCCCAAGCAGAGTTCTGCACACCCCCTGTTTGGGTTGCATCGTAGTTAAAAGCAGCAGCAGAAGCATTTTCCTTACCTACCGCAGCAGACACAGCCACACCTGTAACAGCAGTTCCATCAACAGTGAAAGCTGCACTACCAGCGATACCACCTTCACCAGCACGAGCTACAGTAGCAAAACCCAAAGCATTGAGAACAACTAGGCCACCAACAACAGTTAAACGACGAATAATTGTATTTTTCATTTTGAACTCCAAGATTGTTTTTTTGTCTTCTATTAGTAAGACTGTTTTAGGTAACAAATTGTGAATTTTTTTTTGTATAGCGCTAGGGAACAGGGAACAGGGAACAGGGAACAGGAAGCTGTTAAAGGATTTTCCTAGGTCATGCTGCGCAAACAGGATTTAGAAATGTCCTAACCTTAATGCGTAGCGCTATAGTAGTCCGTCTAGCTTAAAAATGTGGGTAAGTTTCATAAATTAAGACCTCTCCCCCCAGCCCCTCCCCCTCTCCTGCTCCGAGAGGGGAGAAACTCCCCCAACGCTAGCAGGGAACGGGGCTGGGGGGTTAGGTTTTACCCACAATTTTAGTCTAAACTCCAGTAGTAGGGACGTTGCATAACAAAAATGCTAACGTCCCTACTGTGGTTTACCAAAATGAAAAACGCTGTAAGTGTTGGGTTGAGGAACAAAACCCAACCTACATTTTTCCACCACAAATTTCCCTTGACTCATATTGCGTCAAAGGTATTCTAGAGGGCCTTATTTGTAGAAGCGGTTCGCGTTTGCGGAGCATGACCTAGGAAACCGCCCCTACAAGAAACCGTCCCTAAATATTCATGTTATTAGTTTAAGAGGAAACCCGCCCCTACTATCACAACATTCTGGGCGTAGCAAACCGCTACAAGCTCTGATGATTAAATGGTTGATAATCTTAAGCCCAAAATATTCCGGAGGCGAATTGTTAACTAACTTAAGTGGTTGGCTAAAGTCTTTTGACAACTGATAACTGAAATGATCTTTCTGTTTTTGCCTAGTTTTCCTCAGTAATTTCACTAAAACTGATACACCAAGGAACTGTTGTTCTCCATTTCTAAAAGTCTCTATTTCCGGCAACTTCTCATCAACATTTACCTCAACTAAAAGGCGTTGGTGAAACACGGTATGATTTATTGTCTGGATAAAAGCGCAAACAAAAAACTTTCTCCCTCTACTATTCTTTCTTCTTCTTTCTTTCCTCCTGACTCCTGACTCCTGACTCCTGACTCCTAAATAATTAACATTAGTCTCATACACTAATTCACTAACGCCAACTAAAATAGCTTCACTTTTCTCTTCTGATAAAACAACTTCTTGGGATATCTCAGGAGCCACAATTTCTGTTGCCAATTCTGGAGGAGGAGAACTTTCTACTGTACGGGCGAATAGCCATTCGCCCCTACTGACTTGGTTATATTTCTCATACCTCTTTCGCAAAATAGCCCTAGCTTGAGAAATACGCTTGCGGACATTATCGTAAGAAATGTTTAACTCTGTAGCTATTTCTTGATAACAGTATTGTTTCTCAAAATAGAGAACAAAAGTTTCCCGTACTCTCTTGGGTAAATCATTAATAGCCAGGCCAAAAAAATTTTCCAATTCTTGCTGCTACGCAGCAAGAATTGGATTTTCCCCTTGAGAAACCCCATCAGGATAAATCACCAAGTCTACATCCTCAACCTCTGAAGCATAACAAGTAGACTGCTTAAGTAGATCCATACAAAGGTTATAGGTTAGTTTAGTCAACCAAGCTTTAAAATTCTCAATGGCTTTGGCGCACTGTTGTATTTTTTCTCTAGCCTTGAGCATGGCCATACTCAGAGCATCTTCAGCATTTGTGGAGTTACCACCCATCCATTTGACACAGCAACGGTAGAGATAGTCTTGATGCTCTTGCCATTGTTGCCAAAATATCGAATCAATATCTGCAGTCCTTTTGTGCCTATCCAACATTTTACGTTTTTATTCAAAACAGCATATTTGGGTAGGCACCCTGATTTTCTCTCAACAGGAAATTAGTGCTTATTTAATGATTATAGTTCCTGTCGTTTATTTTTTTATATTTTTTTTATATTATGACTTATTTAGTTTTTACTTGGCAAGGTAAAAAGTTTAAAGATTTGGTAAATATTAAACATAAATTATTGCCGTGAATTTACTGAGAAGTTCTTTTTCATCGGGATGGGGCGGGTTTATCTGAGAATTTGTCGCCCTATTAACTTAACGCGAAACCCGCCCCTACGTTTTTATTATTAGACATCTCCAATAATAAAAAATAAAATTAATTATCCTACAGAAATTATCAATCCTTTCTTCCTGCTCGGTCTTTTCTGGAGAGGTCTATTTTTAGTAAACTGATATAGCTAAAATAGTGTGTTATATCTTTACCGGCTGGATAACAGGTTCATCTCATCTCAGAGACTTTTGGTAAAGTTTTCTTAAGTAAGAGCGATCGCTTAGATATGAAGTGAGAAAATAGCTATGAAAATAATTATCCTTATCTATGAAACGAAGGAACCATCCAAGTGACTTAACTTATCCGCAGATAGAGTATTAAACCTATAAAGGAAAGGATAAATTTCATAAGTAATAGCAGCAATTTGATAGTGTATGTTAGGGCACAGAAATTTTGAAGCTAATTATGATATGCTAATAAAACTGATGCTTAAATTGCTATAAATCCTAAGATGGGATTGCCGATGTGTTGAATCTTAGGCATAAATTGGCCGTAGAAACCCACGGCCAAAAAACCGATATGACCGAAATGCAGGAAGTTAAATATTAAAATGTCATAAAGTGACATTTTCTTGAAGTTTTCTAGAGTAATTTTTAAGTAAACCAGAAGTAAGCAACTTATTCTCAAAAGGAGAAACAAATGGCTAAAAATTTGCTCGAACAACTACGAGAAGTAACCATCGTGGTTGCTGATACAGGCGATATTCAAGCAATTGAAAAATTTAAGCCACGGGATGCAACTACTAATCCCTCATTAATTACTGCTGCTGCTCAGATGCCACAATATCAAGAAATTGTGGATGAAACTTTGAAAGGAGCAAGGCAGGAACTGGGACCAGATGCGACTGCTTCTGATGTGGCAAATTTAGCATTTAAGAGACTGGCAGTTGCTTTTGGACTCAAGATTTTACAAATTGTGCCAGGACGGGTTTCTACAGAGGTTGATGCTAGATTATCCTACGATACAGAAGCAACAATAACTCAAGGACGAGATTTAATTGCTCAATATGAAGCTGCTGGAGTTTCTCGCGATCGCATCTTAATCAAAATTGCTTCTACTTGGGAAGGTATCAAAGCAGCAGAAGTGCTAGAAAAAGAGGGTATTCACTGCAACTTAACTCTACTATTTGGTTTGCACCAGGCGATCGCTTGTGCTGAAGCTGGCGCTACTCTAATTTCTCCTTTTGTAGGACGTATTTTAGATTGGTACAAAAAAGAGACTGGACGAGATTCTTATCCTCCAGCAGAAGACCCTGGTGTATTGTCTGTGACTAAGGTCTATAACTACTACAAGAAATTCGGTTACAATACCGAAGTTATGGGAGCTAGTTTCCGTAACATTGGAGAAATTACAGAATTAGCGGGTTGCGACTTGTTGACTATTTCACCTGCATTATTGGGTGAGTTAGAATCTACAACAGGTGAGTTACCTACTAAACTTTCTGCTGAGAAAGCTGCTCAGTCTGATGCAGAAAAAATTACAATGGACAAAGAAACTTTTGATAAGATGCACGTTGAAGACCGGATGGCATCTCAAAAACTGGATGAGGGAATTAAAGGTTTCTCTAAAGCATTAGAATCATTGGAAAAACTGTTAGCAGATCGATTGACTCGTCTAGAGGGAGTCACTCATGCAGCAGAAGATATTTTCCATATCTATGACTTAGATGGTGATGGTTTCATCACTCGCGAAGAGTGGGCTGGAACTGATGCTGTATTTGATGCTATGGATATCAATAAAGATGGTAAGATTTCTCCAGAAGAAATGGCATCTGGTTTAGGATCTGTGTTCCAATTGGCAAAGGTTTAGTCCCCAGATAGCAGTCAGTAATTAGACAATTAAATTCTTAGCGAGTGGGAGCAGGATGCTCCCTTTTCTTGATTTACAGCAGTTTTTGTTCTTAGGTACACCACAGTAGGGACGTTCCATGGAACGTCCCTACAAAGGTTTTTCCTTTTCTTCTTTCTTTTTCCTTACCTTCTGACTTGCAATACCGATGCTACCGGACATGATATTACCGACAGGACTTACGCAACATAAGAAAATATACACCATCTGTAGGGGCTTTCTGACATTCGCTGTAGAAAAGTTATTGGCTTCAAAAGGGGTTTGGTAAGCAAACCCCTTTTAAATTACCGATGGAAAAGTTGAGTTATATGTCGTAAGCGATCGCTCAATTCTTGACTTAAAAGCTCTGACGTGGTATAGCGCCAGCGCCACTGTCCGGGATTAATACTAGGGTCGTTCATGCGAGCGCGGTTATCCAGAGAAAGAATATCTTGCAGAGGGAATATTGCCATATCAGCTACAGAAGAAGAGGCTAAACGTATGAAAGACCAATTGATTTCTTGGATATCGCTATCAGAAGTATAAGCTAGATATCGAGCAACGTGGTGTTTTTCCTCCTGGGTAGCTTTAGACCACCAACCAAGAGTAGTATCATTATCGTGAGTTCCTGTGTAAACTATACAGTTGTTGATGTAACAGTGAGGTAAATAGGGATTATTTACATCTCCACCAAAAGCAAATAATAATATTCGCATTCCTGGAAATTCAAAGCGATCGCGCATTTCTTCTACTTCAGGAGTAATAATTCCTAAATCTTCTGCTAGGATAGGTAGACTTCCTAGAGTTTCCCGTAATTTTTCAAACAATTTATAACCTGGTGCTTTCACCCATTCACCATTAATAGCATTTTCTTCCCCTGCTGGCACTCGCCAGAAAGCTTCAAAACCTCGGAAATGGTCAACCCGCACGATGTCTACATATTGTAGGGTTGCTCTGAATCTTTCGATCCACCAAGCAAAGTTAGTATTTATCAAGTTTTCCCATTTATAAACAGGATTTCCCCATAATTGCCCAGTCGCACTGAAGTAGTCTGGTGGTACTCCTGCTTTCCATGCAGTTTCTAAGGTTTTTGGGTTGAGTTCAAAATTTTCTGGGTGACTCCAAACTTCAGCACTATGATGGCAGACATAAATGGAAACATCGCCAATAATTTTGATATTTTTCTGGTTACAACATTGGCGGAGGTTTTTCCATTGCTCAAAAAACTGAAATTGCAAAAACTTATGATATTCAATACTATCATTTAGAATTTCAGATGCTATTTTTAAAGCATTGGGTTCTCGACGAGCTAAACCTGGTTCCCATTGATTCCATGTTTTGTCTGGGTTAGCTTCATGCAATGCCATAAATAAAGCATAGTCATCTAACCAGTAAGATTGTTCTTCACAAAAGGTTTCGTATTCGGAAGGAATAGCTTGTTTAAAGCGATCGAAAGCTTGTTTAAAATATTTGGTTTTGTGGGGAATGACTTCGGCAAAATTTACTCTACCATAAGCTGGGTCGCCTTCTGAGGGTAAAGGTGTGAGTTCATCAGGATTTAATAATCCTTTTTGTGCCAATATATCCAGACTAATTAACAGAGGATTTCCTGCAAAAGCGCTGAAGTTCATGGTATAGGGGGAATGTTCGTAACCTGTTGGACCCAGGGGTAATATTTGCCAGATTTTTTGCCCACTTCTTACCAGAAAATCAATAAACTCATAAGCTGATGTACCTAAATCCCCGATACCGAATCTACTGGGTAAACTGGTGGGGTGTAGTATGATTCCACTTGCACGTTCAAAAGTCATAGTATTTTTTATATGTCAATAATACTTGAATTTTAGCAGATTGTGCAGTTTATAACCGAATATAAGTATAAATGAGAGCAATATTTTGGAATTATAATTTTTATAATTTTAAGTCACTAAATTTCACAAAAGTTTACAAGATAATCCTTGCTTTAGTAGCATGAATCTTGAATTTATGCTGATTTTAAAACAAAAACTAATTTATTTAGCTATACTTTATAAGTAGTAATTATTTCACCTGATAAATTTTTGCTATTAAGAATTAATCTAAATATAATACATTTAATTAAATTAACTATGCAGAAAATTCTTAATTATCAAATTCTGGAGCAAATATACGGCAGCGATCGCACAATAGTGTATCGCGCTTACTCAGAATTAGACAAAAAATCAG
>NZ_JBNHEQ010000199.1:0-28490 GCF_050016015.1 Dapis hubbardiae BLCC-M172 | reverse complement strand
AATAATTAGCAAAAATAGCTGGTTTAAGTAAATTATTAATTTTGTCTATATAGTTAATGTATGGAATTTACATTTTATAAAAGAAAAGGTAATAGAGAAAAAGAAGATTGAAACGTTTAACAGTTATCAGATATAGTAGTGGGGAATTAAAACCAACAAAAATATGCACACCAGTAATTTAAAAAATATATTAATAGCAATCCGTGCATAGGTTGTAACAATTCAAAAACTAGAAATAAACTCTGAAACTCTTGCCTATTTCCTATTGTCTATTCCCTAATTACCAAAAAGTGACAAGATTTCTGACACGAATAAAATAGGATTGCTATAGTGGGGGTTGCCAAGCTTAGGAGTTGAAATAGTTAACTTTTAACTGATGATTCATAATTTGATAGGTTTTATCTCTTTTTTTATTTTGCCAAAATTATGCAAATTTTATCATATTTTGTGTTATTTTTTATCTACAAAAATATGACAAATTATGCAAATTTTATAGATCGACACATAAAAATATTTAGACAAAATAGCTAACAAAATGGAAATAGGAAAATAACTTTATAGCGTTTCTCAAGCTTTATGACGTACTATTGTTGTTTTGATTATTTTCTGCGCCCTTTTCCCAGTAAAAGTTTTCCATAAAAATTATAATTTTATCCCTAATACCAAATTCATACATAGATATAGCGTTTCTCAAGCATCGGAGGTACAGTTGTTTTTCTCCTACCCTACTACCCATGCATCCATCTTCCCTACTCCCTACTCCCTAAAACAAAGGAATTTTGTACCTTACTCCTTATGGTAATTGCTCACTAAAATACTCTGCCAAACTATTAAGATATTTGCCCTCCTCCTAATAAGCTATTGTGCATTTATTTGCATTTATAACGACTTATTTTTTTGTGCATCATTCAAAGAACAACCCTGATTACTTTTGACTTGCTAATACAGATTTTCAATGGGTATTAGCTTACATACTACCTACTATCTAGCAACATTGTATAAACTTGGTATAACTCCCGATAAAAATGAGTATATCTCTAGATTGTGATGATTTTTATTTCCAACCACTTCCTTTCATAACTAGACGAATAAATAACTGAAAATTAGAGGTTTATTTGACAACCTAAAATCCGCTTCCCTAAAATCTCAAATTTGCCCTTAGACAAGATTTGCAAAATTTAGGAAAAAACGCTATATACTTAGAAGTTCATTGAGCCTTAAACAATAAATAATCACGATGTCAGAAAATCAGCAAGAGATTTGCCCAGT
Organism: Dapis hubbardiae BLCC-M172; assembly: GCF_050016015.1. Classification (NCBI taxonomy): domain Bacteria; kingdom Bacillati; phylum Cyanobacteriota; class Cyanophyceae; order Oscillatoriales; family Microcoleaceae; genus Dapis; species Dapis hubbardiae. The sequence goes on along the minus strand of NZ_JBNHEQ010000199.1, from coordinate 27,221 downwards.
GTGTCAAGTCAAAATCGTGGGTGGAGATAAGGTATTATTTTCTTCTGGACCACCTGCTACTAGAGCCAAGCTATGGGCTCGTGTCTGCCAATATGTCCAAAAAGATGGTTGTATAAATCAAGAACCAGATGCAGTTGGAAATGTGAAACCTGAAGATTACTATAACCCTGATATTTCCTAGTATCATTTCATATTTACTTCTAGCTCCTTTACTTCTTCGGAAATTAGGTCAAACTAACAAAAATTGTAATTTTAACATATCCATAGTAGGGATAAAGTATCTTATTGACAAAGCCCTAAGTTTTTTATAGGTTTAAGCAACCTTAACCTTTGACTTTTTGTTTTTGACTTCTGACTTCCATTTTGGTGCGAAAAAGTAGTAGTATTTTTGATTTTTGTTGCATAAGTTTGGTTATGATATTAGATGGCTTCAGAAAATAGATACTCAATATTGTTCTTAACATGATACCCTATATGATTTGTTAAATAGTGCTGATTTAATCATATAGTGAAATTAAATAATGAATCAGACTGTAGCGTTTATTGTAGGATGTATTTTAACAGGGGTCTTAATTGTCCTCTTACTTATGGGTTGGATTGTCTTTGGCAAGTCATCTCCTGATGAGCAGATGAAATTGCCAATACCGTCTCCTTCACCATCAGTAGCATTTTCTTTTCCTCCCAAAGTTTCTCCTTCTCCTCTAGTAACTCCCTTACCTCAGTCACTACCATTACCACCCCCACCTATTTCAGTTCCTTCTGTTCCTGACTTTAAGGATTATAAATTGGAACAACAAATTAGAAATCAATCTGAACAACAACGTTCAGCTTACGACCAACTGAAAACTCAACTACAACAACAATTACTTGATACACGACAGTTGAAAACTCAGTTAGAACAACAGTGGGCAGAAATACAACAACTCAGACTCCAACAAGATCAATTAAAGCTGGAAAATGACCGACTATTGGTTCAAGTCCAACAGCAAGAGCGTTTGATTTCTGGCTTAAGTTTACAGCAAGGTATAGATAGTTATAATAGAAGATCGTCAAGCAATTCTGTAAATTATTTAGAAAAAGGTTTATTATGGTTTATTGCTGGAATAATCTTAGCTATTTTACTTTTAGGTGGTGGGATTATTTTAATCGGGATGATTATTTTATTTGCCCAACCTCAACGCCGAGCTTCTTACAGTAATAAGACTACGACCCAAAATATTAATGTTCCTTGGGAGTACACAATTTATGAACAGGAGCCAACTAAATTTTTACCTCCTTATATTGATAGGAATAAACGAATGAAATAATCAAATAAATTTATGATTATTTGATTAATTATAAATGATAAAATATCATACATATATCAAATATATAGGTTCCTATAATATTCAGTGGAAACAATATTTTATATAATAACAACTCTCAAAACTCTGACTAAATTTATTTGAGAGTAGGTAGTAAGTTTCAAAGACATAAAATATCTTGACTTAATACTGATAATTGTTAAAAAAATGACTGAACGTTACTTATTACTTAATAACTGAAGTATTGATAAACTATAGCATTCTTTTTGGGAATTAAAATAAGACATTCTTGCTTGCTAATCAACATTATTCTGCCTTTCTAAAATAATTAATTGGAATAGCCGTTTAAAAAAAATTTTATGGGTGATAAAATATCTATAGAAATCATCTTAAATTTCTTAAAGAGGAAACCATTTATTTGATACACAATATCATAAATTTTGCTCAGTAACTGCTGTAAATTAAAGAAATTACCCATAAAATAGGGTAGAAGACTGTACTTAGTAATAAATAATAGATATAGAGATTCTCATAATTTAATGAGTTACAAATTTTTTTTCTATTCCTTACCTTATTAATTTAAGTATTATCTATTCCCTAAAATCCAAAATATGTCTATTTGACCAAGAATAAAAATTGCTATATAGCAATCCCTAGACAAAATGAATTACCTAATTTTATTCCCTGTGATTTTTACAATAGATATCTCCAATAATCAAAAATTAAATCAATTATCTCTCATAAATAATCAATTATTGCCCCCTAATTCCTAGTTTGTACTCCCTAATCCCTCTTTTATGGAGACGTATAACATAGACTGTTCATAATTATAGTAATATTATCTGAATAGATAGTAATATAGCAATTCCCATGGTGGTGAGGCACAAAATTCTAGGTTTTAGGGAACACTTAACAGGGAACACTTAACAGGGAAATAATGAATAGAAAAGAAATTAAAGATAGGTGTACCTTATAGGCTTGAGAAACCCTATATTAGTTGAATAGATTGTGCATAAATAATTTATCAGAATAAAAGCTATTATTACCAAATCAACCTTGAATTTGATTATCAATAGAAAAGAATTCAATCCACCAAAAATATATTCCCATTTCTTACTTTCTTCTTCCTTAGAGTATAGCAACTTAAAATTACCAAATAATTATAGCAGTTTTCATTAATATAGAGGACAGAGATTTTGGCTTAAAGGAAGAAGTAAGAAGGAAGAAGGCTTTAGTTATCTAGGAGAGAAGGAAGAAGGAAGAAGGCTTTAGTTATCTAGGAGAAAAGGAAGAAGGAAGAAGGCTTTAGTTATCTAGGAGAGAAGGAAGAAGGAAGAAGTAAGAAGGAAGAAGGCTTTAGTTATCTAGGAGAGAAGGAAGAAGTAAGAAGGAAGAAAGCTTTAGTTATCTAGGAGAGAAGGAAGAAATTTTGTAGTCTACCTTTGTGAAAATCGCTATAATAATTATTAATTAAATAATTCAGCTATTAGAGAATGTTTGTCAAATAAGTATTAAGAAAAAAGTTTCAAAACTCAATCAACATATTAAATTAATAACTGTTTTAACCAGAGGTAATTATCAATTATCCATGATCAATTATTCATTATCAATTATCCATTATTCCGGAGGTATTAATGTCAATCAAAGAGAATCTTTTTCCCAGCAATTTTATCCTAGCAAATGGAATTAATCTCCATTATGTAACTCAAGGCTCAGGTTCATTAATGTTAATGTTACATGGATTCCCTGATTTTTGGTATTCTTGGAGATATCAAATACCTGAATTTGCTCAAGATTATAAAGTAGTTGCCCTAGATTTAAGAGGGTACAATGAAAGTGATAAACCTAAAGAAAAATCTGCTTATGTTATGGCAGAATTTATCAAAGATATACAAGAAATAATTAAAGAATTAGGTTATGAAAATTGTGTTTTAGTAGGGCATGATTGGGGAGGAGCAATAGCTTGGTGTTTTGCTTATGCACATCCAGAAATGGTCGAAAAATTAATTGTAATGAATATTCCTCATCCTGCAAAATTTATGGAAGGATTAGGTACTCCAGAGCAACTTTTAAGAAGTTGGTATATATTTTTCTTTCAGTTGCCTTTTTTCCCTGAATTGATGTTTGAATTTGATGATTATCAGGCTATTGCTTCAGCATTTAAAAATATGGCGATTAATAAATCTGCTTTTACTGAAGCTGACTTAGAAGCATATAAAGATGCTGCAGCTAAACGAGGAGCTTTAACTGCAATGATTAATTATTATCGTAATATTTTTCCTGGTTTTTTTAATCAGCAAGAGTGGGGAATACTACGAATTCCTACTTTAATGATTTGGGGAAAAAATGATACTGCTTTAGGAACAGAATTAACTTATGGTACAGAAGAATATGTAGAAAATTTTCAAATTCGTTATATTCCTAATTGTAGCCATTGGGTACAACAAGAACAACCTGAATTAGTGAATCAATATATGCGAGAATTTTTGACTAATAATGATGAATCAGTTGAATAAAATCTTCCGAAGTGGGTTGATAGTAATAATTTTAATTCTGACAATAAACTGTTTTTTTATATTTAACAATACTTTAGCTCAACCTATTAATAATAGTCAGCGAAATCAAAAAGTTTTGGAGTCTATCGAATTAGATACAGACTTAATTTTATCAGGTGCTAATCTCCAGCAACGGGAAGAGTTGAAATCTGAAAAATATGCTCGAATGTCTCAATCGCCATTTACATTCTATAGAGCAACAAACTCTTTATTTTGGCAAGACTTTGTAAATGATAGTAGACTTGATAAATTTGGTAATCCTAAAACAAAAACTTGGATTTTAGGTGATTGTCACGTTGATAATTTTGGCGCTTATAATAACAATAAAGGAGAAATTATTTTTGACCTCAATGACTTTGATGAATCAATAGTTGCTGATTATCAATATGATTTATGGCGTTTAGCAACCAGTATTATTTTAGTAGCTGAAGAGAATTATGTTATCTCTAAATCTGAGCAGGAAGAAATAATTGATAGTTTGAGTGAAAGCTATCTAGATACCTTAGAATCTTATGCAGGTAATGATGATGAAACTCAGATATATTTTACTGAAAAAAATACCAGTGGAGAGGTGAAAAAGACTATAGAAAAAGCTGCTGAAAAAACGCGACAAGGAATGTTAGATAAGTGGAGTAAAGTTGTAGATGGTAAACGAATATTTGACTCTGATAATGAAGATTTAGGTATAGCATCTGATGCCAAAAAAGCCATTGAATCAGAAATGCTAACTTATGGTAAAACCCTTTCTGGAAATCTAAATTATGACCCAAAATATTTTCAAGTTAAAGATGTTGCTCAAAGATTAAATGCTGGATTAGGGTCATTAGGAACGCCACGTTATTATCTGTTAATAGAAGGAGAAACTGATGATTTAGATGATGATTATATTCTCGATATTAAACGTCAGTATCAACCTCCTACTTATGAACTTTTTAGTTTATACGATCGCCTAAATTATGACAGTATATTTGACAATACTGCCCAACGCCAAGCTATAGCTTATAAAGCTTTAATTAAACACGCTGATGATTTTTTAGGATGGATGAAACTTGTGGATAATAATCCTGCTGATGGAGATTTTTCTGGTGATTATTCTGTGCGAGAAATATCTCCCTATAAAAAATCTCTTAAAACTAAAAAATTAAAAGATAAAGATAGTTTTATAGAAGTTGCCCAACAATGGGGAAAAATTCTAGCTACTGACCATGCTAGAGCAGATCAAGATTTTGATGAAAAATTAGTTCCTTATTCTTTTGAAAAACAAGTTACAAAGATTACTGATGGTAAGCATAAAGAATTTCAAGAATTAGTGCGTGAAGTAGCTTTTCAATATGCAGAGCAAGTTAAAATTGATTATCGTAATTTTGTAAATAGGTAGAGTTAGGAGTCAGGAGTCAGGAGTCAGGAGTCAGGAGGAATGGGGAATAAAGTTAATGTATAAAGATATCAAATGGGTTCTATATTGTTCATTCAACCTCTGGGTTTTGGGTGGCTTTTTTTTCTTTTCTCCTTCTTTGAATCATCTTCAGTCCGGAAGCTACTCCAGCACCTATTGTAGCAGCTCCTAATATTGTACTTGAGGCAGCTACAACCCCTATACCTCCTCCTATTAGAGATGCTACAGCAACTGTAGCAATACCTATGTCTTTAGAAGTATTGTCCTTTTCTGCACTAGACAGTTCTTGATTATTTTGATAGTTATCCTGATTCTCTTCATTCATAATTAAACTTGTTACCTTTTAACAGCAAACACAAACATGGTCATTAATCCTATACCTATTATATTAGAAAACCCAATTAACCACAAATATTCTTTTTTTGGCGTTGTATTTTGATAATCTTGATGAAAACTTAAAATCAATACAAAAAGAATAAAAGATAACAATAAAAAAATTCCAGCGTTGCGATAATTATTAGGATCAATATTAGATTCAAATAATAGTGTTAGACCTCCAGAAATAGAAGATAAAGTAAGTTCAATTCCCCAGAAAAAATCTTGTCTTTGCCAACCGCTTCCTCTTGCTAATTTCTTAGCTATAGAACCTATAAATATAACCACTAAAGGAATTAAGAGTGCATTAAACAAGAGACTTAAATTAATATTTTCAGTATTTACCATCTTAATTGTATTGACGAAATAATCTTTCTCCGTTTGAGCATTAAAATCAACTATTCTAGTTATTTCAGTTCATTCATTGATATTTTTCAAACTTTTCCAATTATATTAGAACGTGTCTGGATAAGAGTGCTATAAAAAAACTTTCTCCCTATCTACTTTTTGTTCCCTTTTGTCTTCTGCCTTCCTTCCTCCAAGGTGTAATACCAATTATCAATGAATGCTATACTTAGATGAAACTTCAATTATTAAGTAATTCAGGACTTACACAAATAAACCGGGTTTTTATGATATATCTTTGCTTTTAAAAATAAATATTGACGAAAGAACCCGGTTTGTGGGTTCGCCTGCGTAAGTCCTGTAATTAACACTAGCCCAAATATAGAATCCGATTATATAGTATTAGGACTTACGCAGAGACGCTATATATAGCGCTCAAAACTATTGCGCAATAGTTTTTTAACTCTATACATAGTACCTTTGCGTAATATCATGTTCGGTTGAATAGTTATGATTAGGATATAGATGGAAAAGATATATCAAACCCCTGAGATTGCTATCCGTTCCGGAATGCTCCGCAAACCTTCCACTCCGTTCCAGTCGCAATGACTTTATTATAAGTGATTATCCGAACATGATATCAGTCCTGAGTATATGTTTATAAATATACTTCAATTTGCCCCACTCCCTCACTCCCTCACTCCCCTACTCCCCTAATCCCCCACTCCCCAAATGCTATCCCGAAACAACAGTCCGATCGCGACCTTGCTCCTTAGCACGATAAAGTGCAGCATCCGCAGTTTGAATTACTTTGTCAGATGTTCTCCCATGTTGAGGATAACAAGCTACCCCAAAAGAAGCAGTAATAAAATCTAAAGTAGTCTCCCGATGACGCAAACGTAACTGTTTAATTGCCAAACGAATTTCTTCAGCTCGTTTTTGAGTTTCCTCTATAGATGCACCAGGCAAAATCAACGTTAACTCTTCCCCACCATAACGACAGGCAACATCAGACTTCCGCACAGCATTCATTAGAGTTTTTCCTACTTCCTGAAGTACCAAATCTCCGGCATCATGGCCAAAATTATCATTAAATCGTTTGAAGTGGTCAATATCAATCATAATAACTCCCACCGAATTTTCATTTCTTTTTGCCCGGTGAATTTCTTGCTCCAGAAACTCTTCCAAATACCGACGGTTATACAAACCTGTCAGACCATCACGAATACTTTGATTTTTCAGAGTTTCTCGTAATTCTAAATTAGCTAATGCCAATGCTAAATGCTGTGCTACAGTGCAACCTAATTGTTGCTTTGCTTCACTCAAAGGTTCTGGTTTCATAGCACTTAACTGTATTAACCCCACAGTATCTCCATTTACCATCATAGGAATACATAAAGATTTAGCTGGAGGAATAGTAGCATTGATATGTTGACATAATAAACTGGAGCTATCTGCTTCCACCAAATGAATACTCCCTCGCCGTAACGCCCAGCATTGGGATGGTTCAAAAATTGGTACATTACTAACACATTTACCCCAACTTGCTACCATTACCAGTAAATTTTCTTCAGTTATCATCCTAAAGATACTCCCACAACAATTAGGAAATAGAGGTTTAAGTAAATCTCCCAACATTTTTTCTGCTTCCTCTACAGAAGTACAAACCTGTAAAAATTCATTCATTTTCCCCAACATCACCATCTCTTGATGGCGCAATTCCAGTTCATTCACCCATAACTGTAACTGTTCTTGATTTTGCTTGCTCTCAGTAATATCAAGACAACAACCAATATAACCTGTAAATTCACCATTGGCAGTAAACCGAGGTACAGCCCGATCCAATACCCATCGATATTCCCCATCAGATCGACACAAACGATATTCTCTCCGAAAGTTTTCGCGACTATAAAAAGCATTCATATAAGTCTTTAAACAGTAATCTAAATCTTCTGGATGCACCCCCTTTAACCAACCATCACCTAATTCTTCTTCAAGAGTACGCCCGGTAAATTTTAACCATACCTGGTTAAAGTAATTGTACTTGCCATCAATTCCCGAAACCCAAATCAGTACAGGAGCGCCATCTGCCATCAATCTAAATCTTTCCTCACTCTCTCGCAAAGCTAATTCAGCTCGTTTGCGATTTGTGATATCTTGAACTGTACCAAATAACTTAATAACTTCACCTTGTTCATTTAATACTGGTTGCCCAAGGGCAAAAATATCTCGTGTCTTGCCATTTCTGGAGATGATTTGTGCTTCCAGACTGTAGGGTTTGCCTTCTTGAATGGCTTGTCGTAGAAGTTTTTCTTGATATTTAGCATCTTCGGGATAATACCATTGTAACATTTCCTGATAAGTAAATCCTGACTCAGGTGGTAGACTAAAGATGCGAAAAAGTTCATCTGAACCAGTAACTTTTTCTGTGAGGAGGTCATATTGCCAACTGCCAAGATGAGCAAGTCTTTCTGCATGGTTGAACAGATACTGATTTTCTTGGAGTCTTTGTTCAGTTTGCTTGCGCTCATTAATATCTTGAATCATTCCCATATAACATTTTGCTTTACCTGCAACATTCCGAATTATGGAGACACTAATATTAATCCATACTGTGAGACCATCTTTACAGATATAACGTTGATCAAGTGAGAAAGCTTCAATTTTACCTGCCCAAAGTTGTTTCACTTGTTCTGTATAGGTAGGAAAATCTTCTCGATGGATAATATCTGCAAGTTTTTTATGCAGTAATTCCTCCTGTGAATATTTAACTAACTCGACAAATTTTTCGTTAAATAGCAGCAACTCTCCTGTTGCAGTTGCTTGAATAATACCTACCTCTGCTTGAGAAAAAATACTGCGGAAGCGCTCTTCACTGTCTCGCAAAGAAATTTCCATTTGTTTGTAGTCAGTAATGTCTCGGTTACTCACTCGTCTACCTAACCAACGCTGATCTTGACTGTAAACAGTCTGACAACGATGACCGATCCATTTGGTTTCACCCCCACGAGTAATGATCCGAAAATCCATTGAATATGTTGGGTTTGTCTCAAAACTGTCTGCAAAATATTGTTGCACCATTTCCCAGTCTTTAGGGTGAACTATGGTTTTGAACAAATTAGGATTTTCTAGAAATTCCTCTGGAGTGTATCCGGTAATGCGTTCACAGGATGGGGAAACGTAAATCAATTTACGTTCAGGGTTTAGCCAGTATTCCCAATCATAAGTAAAATCAGCAACAGTACGGAATCTTTCTTGACTTGTTTTCAGTGCTTGTTCAACTTCTTTGCGTTCAGTTATATCACGAGCAACAGCATAAATTTTGCCTAGTTCAGTCAATGGTGTAGAATTCCACATTAACCAACGATAGCTCCCATCCTTGCACCGATAGCGATTTTCAAAATTAATTGCACTACTACCTTGGAAAACTTGCTCTAATTCTGCTTGTGTAGATTCGCGATCTTCTGGGTGAACAAAATTCAAGAAAGGTTGAGATAATAATTCTTCTTGAGTATAACCTAGAGTTTTTTCCCAACCAGGATTTAATTTAACAAAGTAACCCTCAAAATTAGCAATACAGAGCATATCCATAGAAAGAGAGAAAAACCTATCCCGTTCATTTTCTGCTTCTACTTTTTCTGTAATATCTTTTTGCACTCCCACATAATGGGTTAATTTTCCCTGCTCATCCTTAATTGGATCAATTGTTAGTTCATGCCAAAAAACAGTATGATCTTTGCGATAATTTTTCTGGGTAATATCACAATAGGTTCCTGTTTGTAAACATTCTAAAGCAGATTTTTGAGTTGTTTCATTAGGCAGAAAACCAGGATTTCGCCCGATTACTTCTTCTGCTTCATAGCCTGTAATTTTCTCAAAACTTGGATTAACATAAATAATTGGATTATTAGGCTGTGTAGCATCTGTAATAATAATGCCATTGCTACTGGAAAAAATAGCTTTTTCTAATAATTTTAATCTAATTTCTTGTTCTTGCTTGGCAGTAATATCACGCATCACTACAGTAAAGCCATAAGTTTTTGGGAATTGATCGTCAAGAGCTGTAATAATAGTAGAACAACAAATTTTTCTCCCATCTTGTCTAACAATTAATTCTTTCCCTTCATATCGCCCAGTTTGAATTGCTCTTTCTAATACCTGCTGAAGTTTACCTTGTTTAATATCTGCCTCACAGAAAAATTGAGAAAAATTCTTACCAAGAATATCTGTTTCTGTATATCCAGTAATTTTTTCTGCCCCTGGATTCCAACTAATAATATCGCCTTTACTATTTAGCATAAAAATGCCGTAATCTCTAACACCATCTATGAGAAAATGTAATTGTTTTTCGTCGTGATTCAGGAAGCAATTTTCAACTATTGCTGACTTGGAAGTATGATTACTTTGTTTGACTTCTAACTTTTTTTTAACTGCCTTTAATTCTATCTCTAACCGTCTTTTTTCTGACTGTTCTGCTGCTAATTTTTTTTCAAATAAATTTTGCCTAATTGCCAGAGATAAATAAGTTGATAACTGTTTCAATAGTTCAATTTCATCAGGCTGCCAATTTCTATGAGACGAACAATTTTGAGCAACCAATAATCCCCATAAATAGGGTGAAAAATAATTCTGTTTTTTGCCAGTTTCCAGAAATTGATTATTTTCTAACAATATCGGTACAACTAAATTAGCTTTAACTTGTAAATTTGCCAGAATTTCCGAATGACAAGGAGTTAATCCAGCAGTTTCTAAATCTCCAAAACTTTGGATTCTACCTTGTTGATAATCTGCAACCAAGTTTTCCTCAAAATATGGATCTAAAACTGTTGTTCCTAAAATAGACAACAGGGGTTCAATTACTGACTCAGCGACAACTTTTCCACCAACATCAGACTTGAAATTATAAATAATAACCCGCTCATTTTTGAGTAACTGACGTAGCTCTGTAACCGTATTATTAAATATTTCCTCTAAATTCTGAGATTGACTAATTTGTAACGCTAAAAATTTGCATAAATGTTCCTTTTTCTCTATAAAAGATTCAAATTTTTTTGTAGATCCCTGCATGATTTTTCCCTCCTGTAATTGTTGCACTTTTGGTTGAAGTGCTTTTACAGTATCTTGTTTTTTTGAGATATTAACTTGATTATCCATAATTTTGCCTATTTAATTATTTTAATTTTTCCCAATCAAACTTATTAAAATATTTTTATTTTGAGGGTTGATTTAATTTTGGATATCTCAAAAATATCAAAGCAAGATAAAATGCTTTTAATGCTAAATATCTTTCCTCATCAATTATGCTTAATCATTACTCTCTTTAAATATATTTATAATTAAAAAATCACAATTTAGCCTTTGTCTTCAATCTTTTATAGAGTAAATAGTAGATTAAACTTTAGTTCAGTATTACTACAGAATAAATTACTTTATTCTCTATCTTTAATTATATCATAATTACAAGAAATTTATGGTAGTCCTAAAATGTAAGCATTTCCTGCGGAATGCGGAGCTAACAGCTATTAGCGGTCAGCTAGCCTCCTGGGTCGTAACTGCCTCTTGCCTCCTCCGGAGGAGCTTCGCTAACAGAGGAGCTGCCTCTTGCAGAGGAGCTGCGCTAACGCTTTTCATGTCGCGTTTGCGTTAGCATTCCGTAGGAAAGCGAAACGTTAACAGCAATGAAAATCAACCATAATAGCTAAAGTTAGCTGATGATGTCCGCTTTTACCTAGACTTTTAATTCTCGCTCAATCTCAATTCTAATTCCTCCTATAAATGAAATAAACGAGGAACACTGAGAGCTGTTAGCGTTTGCGTAGCATTCCGCAGGAAAGGAAAGCTCCTCTGTTTTGCTGGCGCAAAGCTCCGCTTTATATGTCGGCGACAGCCGAAGTGCGTAATTAGGAGCATTCCCTATACGAAAGTTGTGCGCCAGCAAAACGCGGAGCGACATGGAAAGCGGAGCATTCCCTATACGAAAAAGCGCAGCTCTGACCCAGTAGGGAAGAGGCGAGCTGACGGCTGTTTGCGCAGTATTCCGTAGGAAATGCTTACCCTAAAATAGTAAGGATATCAGAAATATTTAGGGAGTAAGCATATTATCTATTACCGAAATAATTAATAATTAAACAATTAAATAATTAGATAATTCATGCCTTAAAGCCTCCCTTTTCAAGGGGAAAAAAGCGGTCGAGATATGGCGAGGTTTCCTCGCCATATCTAATCGATCAAGAGAAATAAATCTTTTCTTTATTCGTCAATCCTCTCCCTTTTAGGGAGAGGTAATTATCAATTATCAATTATCAATTAATGAACTATTACCTATTCCCTAGTACCTATAATAACTTCTTTACGATTACCAACTTAAATAAATCTAATTGTGAGGAGAAAGCAAAATCTTTCCCGAATTAATTAATTGAGAAGAAAATAGAGTATTTTTCTAAGCTTGCCTACAGTTCTATAATCAATTATATCTTTTTTACTGAAAAGTCTAGTAAGTCTGAGGTTGCTTGTAAGAAAAAGTCAAGTTTCAAGTTATCACATTTGTTAATCTCATCCTCAACTTTCTCCTTTCGGTACTTTAGAGAAAAATTCCTCTACAACTTTAATTATTAGTATTAAATATAAGACTTATATAGAATCTGGATAATTAGTTATTGTATCCTCTTAGAGTCAGGAGTCAAGAGTCAGAATAAATATAGTAATCCTAATAGGTCATGACAAATCAAAAAGTAGATAAAAAACTTGAAACTTCTGCCTATTCCCTGTTCCTAGTTAATTTTTCCCTAAAAGCGGCAAGGTTTTTATACACAAATAAAATAGGCTTGCTATATTTGGATTATTTAGCATGAATTTTTAAATTCATATAGGAATCGCTATATCCTTATATTCAATTCCGTTACGGTTTTTTTGAGGTAATTATCCATTATCCATTATTAATTATCGCTACCTTATCCAAATTGAGGAAACACATTCAAAATTAAAAATCCAAAAATCATCTGATAGATAACTTCTACTTTGGAAGTAATTGCTAGAAATTATTGTTAGTTAAAGTTTTCAACCAATATAAGCAAAAATAACTTTTGACTTGTAATTTTTGACTTTTGCGAAAAGTATAAGTGACCATTATATGGCAACCTAAAATATAGAAAACAATATACTACTGAGCCGTTCGCTACAGAAAAATAACGATATATTATGCAAACCCTAGAAAACCCAACCACAACCCCTATAAACCAACCCGCCTTTGACACCACTATCCATCGGCGAAACACTCGCCCTGTCAAAGTAGGTGATATAACCATCGGTGGTGGCCATCCAGTTGTAGTCCAGTCAATGATCAACGAAGATACCCTTGATATTGATGGCTCCGTAGCTGCTATTCGGCGTTTACATGAAATAGGTTGCGAAATTGTTCGTGTTACTGTTCCCAGTATGGCCCATGCTAAATCTCTGGCAGAAATCAAACAAAAATTAGCAGAAACTTACAAACCTGTCCCACTGGTTGCCGACGTTCATCATAACGGCATGAAAATCGCCCTAGAAGTGGCCAAGCACGTTGATAAAGTGCGAATTAATCCTGGTTTATATGTATTTGAAAAGCCACAAACTGCTAGAAACGAATATACCCAAGCAGAATTTGCAGAAATAGGTGATAAAATTCGCCAAACCCTAGAACCTCTGGTAATCTCTCTCAGAGACCAAGACAAAGCTATGCGTATAGGAGTTAATCATGGTTCCCTAGCTGAAAGGATGCTATTTACTTATGGGGATACCCCAGAAGGTATGGTAGAGTCTGCCCTAGAATTTATTAAAATTTGTGAATCTTTAGACTACTACAATATAGTAATTTCTCTAAAAGCCTCACGGGTGCCAGTAATGCTTGCTGCTTATCGGTTGATGGTGAAGCGGATGGATGAACTAGCTATGGCCTATCCCTTACATTTAGGTGTGACGGAAGCAGGGGATGGAGAGTATGGTCGAATTAAGTCTACTGCTGGTATTGGCACACTTTTAGCAGAAGGAATAGGAGATACAATTCGTGTATCTTTAACTGAAGCACCCGAAAAAGAGATTCCAGTTTGTTACAGTATTCTCCAGGCTTTAGGTCTACGGAAAACAATGGTAGAATATGTAGCTTGCCCCTCCTGTGGTCGCACCTTGTTTAATCTTGAGGATGTTCTGCATCAAGTGCGAGAAGCAACAAAACACCTAACCGGATTAGATATTGCTGTCATGGGTTGTATTGTTAATGGTCCAGGAGAAATGGCAGATGCAGATTATGGTTATGTAGGCAAGCAAGCTGGTTATATCTCGTTATATCGTGGGCGGGAAGAAATTAAGAAAGTCCCCGAATCTCAGGGAGTTGAAGAATTGATTAATTTAATTAAAGCTGATGGGCGTTGGGTTGACCCCTAGTCTATAATTGAAGTGTTTGTGGTAAGACTGTATTTTTACCAATGGATAATGGATAATTGATAATTGATAATTGATAATTGATAATTGATCATTAATCCGTAAAGGTTTAAAGCTTCTCCTTTTCAATGGATAATTTATATAAGAAGAGACTTCCCGTAATCCACTCTCCATTATTCATTGTTCATTATCAATTAATCAGATTTCCTTATATTCAATTCCGTTACGGTTTTCTATTGAGGTAATTATCCATAGATTCATTATCAATATAATGAATACACTCCTCAATTAATTATCTAACATATCAATCCAAACTTTTAAATTTATCAGTTATCCGGAATCTAAATCAGTTAACTTGGATACAGATAATATGACAATTTATTAGTTTGATTGAGTCTGAGAAACGCTTTTCATTAATGGATAATGAATAATAATATAGATAATTACCTCTTTAATATAGGAGAGACTATAAACCGAATTGATTAATTATCCATTTGTATAGCGCTACGCGCTAGGGAATAGGGAATAGGGAATAGGGAATAGTAAATTGTCAAAGGGTTTTAGGATTTAGAAATGTCCTAACCTGAATGCGTAGAGCTATAATTGATAGTTGTAGTAACTCCAATACTATCTTGATTCTTACAGAATCAGGTTAGTTTAAATACAAATAGATAGTTAAAAAAAATATTAAATCAGTTTACAAACAAATAATAATTTTATATCCCTAAAAAAAAGTTGAGAATAACTAAGTTCTTATAATTAATTAGGAGATAAAAAAATAAATTCTCAAATTTCAGTATTGCTGAATCAAGCGATAAATATCAGTAGGATAGGTATTATGTAGGACTGAAAAGATCGGGAACAGGCAAGATGCCTATGTTACAAAACTATTAAAATCATCCAGCATTTATGCAACGCCCAAATTTATATCCCCTATACTTATCAATAAGATTATTAGTAGATAAGTTTGACTTTCAACTTACCAAACAGGCTAACTCTGGGCAACATTTATATATGCTAAATTGAGTGTAGCTATGATGTAGTAATTATTCTTTAATTGTTTAAATTCATTCAAAAAACAAAATGGTTATAGCAAAACGTGGTCTTATCCTTGGTGCAACAGCATTAATGTTAACAGGCGTCACAGTTATCGGCGCTGGTATTCATCTTTCTTCTCAAGCATCATTAAATAATAATAATCCTAAAGAATTAATCGACCAAGTTTGGCAGATTATTGATAAAACTTATGTAGATGGTACTTTCAATCAAGTAGACTGGAGAGCGACTCGCACTGAGTATCTCGATCAAACTTATACCAGTGACGAACAAGCTTATGATGCAATTCGGGAAATGCTCGAAAAGCTAGGCGATCCTTACACCCGTTTCATGGACCCCAAAGAATTTCAAAATATGCAAATAGACACTTCTGGGGAACTAACAGGTGTAGGTATTCAGCTAACCCAAGACCAGGATACAAAAAAATTGGTAGTTATTTCACCAATAGAAGATACTCCAGCTTTTGATGCAGGTATTCAAGCTAAAGATATTATTACCAAAATTGATGGTCAAAGCACTAAGGGAATGGATATTAATCAGGCAGTAAGTCTGATTCGTGGTCCAATTGGTAGTCAAGTGACTTTAACTATTAAACGAGAAAATCAGGAAATAGAATTCCCAATTATTCGGGCAAAAATTGAAATTCATCCTGTTAAGTATTCTCAGAAAGAAAGTTCTTTAGGTACAGTCGGTTATATCCGCTTAAACCAATTTAGTGCGAATGCTGCTGGTGAGATGCGAGAGGCAATAGATGATTTGGAAACTCAGAATGTATCTGGTTATATTCTAGATTTACGTTCTAATCCTGGTGGATTACTATATGCTAGTATTGAAATTGCCAGAATGTGGCTAGATCGTGGAGATATTGTTTCTACGGTAAACCGCAATGGTGTTACGGATCGCCAGAAAGCTAATAATAGGTCTTTGACAGATAAGCCTTTGGTGATTATGGTAGATGGAGGTTCTGCTAGTGCAAGTGAAATTCTTTCCGGTGCGCTGCAAGATAATAACCGAGCGACATTAGTCGGTACTAAGACTTTTGGTAAAGGGTTAGTACAGTCAGTGCGTGGTGTTGGCAAAGGTGCAGGGTTAGCAGTAACGATCGCTAAATACTTTACCCCTAGTGGCCGTGATATTAACCATGAGGGAATTGTACCAGATGTGGAAATCTCTCTGACAGATACACAAAAAGAGGCTTTGCGGAAAAATCGTGACCAAATTGGTACTATTGACGATCCTCAATATGCAAAAGCATTAGATATCTTGACTCAAGAAATTGCTGCTGTGCAAAATAAGAAAGCTCAATTTGGTAATTAGAGAAGTTAGGGAGTAGGGGAGTAGGGGAGTAGGGGAGTAGGGGAGTAGGGGAGTAGGGGAGTAATTTTTTTGCCCTTGTTTGAAAATGCTCACTTTTTGAGCTTTTTAGACCTAAAAATAAACTAAGAATTTAACTCCTGCATTCTAAATTCTAAATTCTGAATTCTAACTTCGTTAATGTGGTTTACACTTCCCACTTCTAATTAATCCTACACGACGAGCGATCGCTTCCTCAACAGAATTAAATGGACCCCATGTTTCTAAAATATTGGGGTCTTTTTTTTCTTCCACTTCTTCAGCAGCTAAAATTTCACAGGTTTCCTCTAGTTTCTTGATTATATAGAATTTCGGTGATGAGTCGCTCATAAAACTTATAGCAGTTTTTATTAATATAGAGTACAGAGATTTGGGTTTAAAGGAAGAAGGAAGAAGTAAGAAGGAAGAAGGAAGAAGGAAGAAGTAATGCAAGTCAACATGAATGAAAACCTCTATAATTAGGAATTACGCAAATATCATGTATATAGTGTTCAAAACTATAACGTTATAGTTTTTTGAATCTATATATAGTATTTATGCGTAAGTTCTGTTAATATTCAAAACGCTTTACCAATGGATAATTGATAATTAATCAATTCGGTTTAAAACCTCTCTTCAACAATTAATAATTAATAATTAGAAACAGTTTTGATTATCAATTAATGAACTTTGCGTATTAAAATCATAATGCTTTTTTACCGCCAATAAAATTATCAAGTTTAAAAAATGGGATATAAACATTATGTTGTAATTTTTCCCTTAGTTCTAGGAATAGGATTTGTTTTATCTATTGCTCCTAGTAGTAAAGCCGAAAAACCAGTATCAAGTCAAGATATTGACCAAACTGCCCAGATTTTAGAAAAAATAGAAGAGTACAACCCACTCAACCCACCTCCGGTAAAATCTCAACCACTTGCCAACTCCAACCAGGAAACCACAACCACAGTCAAGGAAAAAACTAAAGATACTTTAGGACAAATAGAACAATATAACCAACTCAACCAACCTTCTGAAATATCTCCCTTCTTAGAAAGAGTTAACTCTGTCAATCAACTTAGTGATGTCCTACCCACAGATTGGGCCTACAGTGCCCTCCAAGGATTAGCAGAACGTTACGGTTGTCTATTAGCCTCCCCAAATTATACATTTAGTGGTAATAGAGCCATCAGTCGTTACGAATTTGCAGCAAATCTCAACGAATGTTTACAAGTAATTCAAAGTCTGATTGAAGAATTTGATGAAGGTTATATTTCTCAATCAGACTTAGCAAAAAGCCAAAGATTACAAGAAGATTTTGCCATAGAAATAGCCGATATTAAATCCCGCTTGAATGCTCTAGAAACAAGGACAGATATTCTCGAAGCTAATCAATTTTCTACCACAACTTTGCTCAAAGGAGAAGTAATTTTCGCTCTATATGATGTTTTCAGTAGTGAAGATGAAGAAGGAGCAACTGTAACTACTCAAAACATTCAGACATCTTTTGGCCATGCCGTAACATTAAACTTTGATACTAGCTTCACAGGACAAGACTTCCTCAGAACTAGACTCAGAGCAGGAAGGTTGCCGGGGGTTAGTGGAGGAACACAAACAAATACAACCTTATTTAACTTCGGTTTTGACACCAATGATCTGGCAAGATTAACCGAAGTCTATTATATTTTTCCCCTCAACGATAAAATGAGTCTTTATCTTGGAGCTGCTGGACTTGACTTTGATTTGATGGCTCCTGCCCTTAATCCTAAACTGGTAAGTGGTACAAAAGGTTCTCTTGCTCTATTTCCAGCTTACAACCCTACCATATATATTCAAGTAGGGGGGGCTGGTTTAGGTTATAGTTATCAAATTAATGATAACTTAAGATTAGATTTAGCCTATCTTGGAGGCGCTCCGGGCGGTGGTACCGGTAGAGTGAACTATCCGAGAGAGGGTGGTGGAATTTTTAATGGTACTTACAGTGGTTATGCTCAGTTTACTGCTTCACTCAACCGAAATTTTGATGTTTCTTTTGCTTATGTAAGAGCATATTATACGGCGGATTTAGTTAATGTAGCTGGTTTTACAGGTAGTAGAAATGCTCAACAACCTTTTGGCAAAGTAGCAACTTCAGCAGACCATTTTGGATTCCAAAGTAGCTATCGATGGGCAGCATTTACTATTGCTGGTTGGGTTGGTTATAGCAATGCTGAAGCAGAAACAGGCGATCGCCAAGGAGATGAAGCAGATATTTGGCATTGGGCATTGACATTAGCAGTAGATGACTTATTCTTTGAAAATGGAATGTTAGGTTTTTCTGTTGGTCAACAACCAAAAGTAACACATATTGATGGTGGAGAAGATGACCCAGACACATCTATACAATTGCAACTTTTCTACGATTATCAGATTATAAATAATATCAATATAACTTCTGGTTTTTTTGTCGAGACTAAACCAGAACATGACGATCAAAATGACTCTATATGGGTATTTATTACTAGAACTACCTGGAGATTCTAATACTGAAACTGGCAAAAGTAAACAAGTCAGTGAGGACTCAGGAGTCAGGAGTCATATCAAATCCTGTTAAACAGTTATAGATTGGTTAAGTCTTCAGGAGTCAGTAGGGGCGATTTCCGTACCGCAATGATCCTAATTACGCGAATCGCCCGTACAGGAGTCAGGAGGAGAGAGAATTACAAAGATTTAGTAGTTATGAAAATTGGATAATTTTTTTATGTCCAATCAAACGGATTTGATATTAGAAGTCAGAAGAAAGAAAGAATTTGAATAGCATGAATTTTTACATTCCTATTCAATAGAACATGAGAATAAAAGTTTTAATAAAGTTTTAATAGTGTCATTTGCGTATTAAAATCATAATGCTTTTCTTAGCATTAATAAAATTATCAAATTAAAAATATGGGACGTAAAGTTTATGATGTTGTAATTTTTCCCTTAATTCTAGGAATGGGATTTGTTTTATCTATTGCTCCCAGCAGTAAAGCTCAGAAGCAAGTATCAAATAAAGGTATTAAGCAAACTGCCCAGATTTTAGAAAAAATAGAAGAGTATAACCCACTCAACCCACCTCCGCCAAAATCTCAACCACTTCTTGCTAACTCAAATCAGGAAACCACAACTACAATCACAGAGGAAACTAAGGATACTTTAGGACAAATAGAACAATACAATCAACTCAACCAACCTTCAGAAATATCTCCCTCCTTAGAACGAATTAACTCTGTCAATCAACTTAGTGATGTCCTACCTACAGATTGGGCCTACAGTGCCCTCCAAGGATTAGCAGAACGTTACGGTTGTTTACTGGCCTCCCCAAATGCTACATTTAGTGGCAATAGAGCTATCAGTCGTTACGAATTTGCAGCAAATCTTAACGAATGTTTACAAGTTATTCAAAGTCTGATTCAAGAATTCGGTGAAGGTTATATTTCCCAAGAAGACTTAGCCAAAAGCCAAAGATTACAAGAAGATTTTGCCATCGAAATAGCTGACCTTAAGTCTCGCCTAAATGCTCTGGAAACTCGGACAGATATTCTAGAAGCTAATCAGTTTTCTACCACAACTTTGCTAAAAGGGCAAGTCACTATGGCCTTATATGATGCTTTTGGTAATGATGGTGAAGACGGAGCTACTGTGAGTGCTGATGATGTTCAGATGGCTTTTGGTCATGCCGTAACATTAAACTTCGATACCAGTTTTACAGGTCTAGACTTCCTAAGAACTAGGTTAAGCGTCGGAGATTTACCAGGATTAAATACAGAATCAGCTCATACTTTCTTAAACGCAGGCTCTCCACCGGACAATATAGCGCGACTAACAGAAGTATACTATATTTTTCCTCTCAACACTAAAATGAGTCTTTATATTGGAGCTGCTGGACTTGACTTTGACTTAATGGCTCCTGCACTTAATCCTAGACTAATTAGTGGTAATACAGGAAGTCTTGCCTTGTATCCTGCTTACAACCCCACCATCTACATCCAAGTAGGGGGTGCTGGTTTGGGTTATAGTTATCAAATTAACCAGAATTTTAGGTTAGATTTAGCTTATCTTGGAGGTGGTCCTGGTGGTGGTACAGGAAGAGTAAACGACCCCAGAGAAGGTGGTGGAATTTTTAACGGTACAAATAGTGCTTATGCTCAGTTAACAGTCTCACCTACAGTAGATTTTGATTTTTCTTTTGCTTATGTAAGATCATATTATACAGCAGATTTAGTTAATGTATCAGGCTTTACAGGTAGTAGAAATGCTCAACGACCTTTTGGCAGAGTAGCAACTTCAGCAGACCATTTTGGATTTCAAACTAGCTATCGTTGGGCACCATTTACTATTTCTGGTTGGGTTGGTTATAGTAATGCTGAAGCTGAAGCAGGCGATCGCGAAGGAGATGAAGCAGATATTTGGCATTGGGCAGTAACAGTAGCTATAGATGACTTAGTATTTGAAAATGGAATGTTAGGTCTTTCAGTTGGGCAACAACCGAAAGTAACAGATATTGATGGTGGAGAAGACGATCCAGATACTTCTATACAATTTCAAATTTTCTACAATTATAGAATTTCAAATAATATAGATTTAACGTCTGGTTTCTTTATTGAAACACAACCAGAGCATGATGATCGAAATGACCCAATTACAGTATTTGTAACTCGAGCTACTTGGAGATTCTAATTATTCAAAGGAGGAAAAATGAATAACAAACTAAAAATTTTGATTGCTTCATCCCTAGCATTCTTAGGGACTATTTTTCCACAAAAAATTAGTCAAGCACAAACAGAAGAAACCATCATTAGAAGAGAGTTGATCTATGTAGGAGTTAGAGGAGATTCTCCTTGGTTTGGCTATAGAGGTGATGACGGAAAATGGACGGGGTATTGTGTAGATATTGCCTATGCTTTAGCTGATCGTCTCAGTGCTAATCAACTCGACCCAATTAGGGTAAGATTAGTTACATCAACTACCCAAAGTCGTTGGGATATGGTAACAAGTGGTCAGGTAGATTTGGAGTGTGGTCCTAATACTATTAGTGCTGAACGTGAAGCTAAGTATGGTGTTAGTTTTTCTTCACCTTTTTTTATTACAGCAACACAAATCTTAGTCAAAAAAGCAACCCAAGAAGAATATTTTAAAGCGGGTAATGGGATAGTTGGTGTAGCTAAGAATACAACTAATGAAAGTGATATCAAGAAGAGTTATCCTGAAGAACAAGTTGATAATAAATATTTAAGTAGAGAACAAGGAGTAAAAGCTTTATTGGATGGTGAAATTAATGGATTTGCTAGTGATGGAACTCTTTTGTTAGGTTCATTATTTATATTGAACTCTGAGTTAGGGGCAGATTATAATTTAATCACTCCGCAGCAAAATGGGCGGCCATTTTGTGCGCGTTATGGCTTTATACTTCCTGGAGGGGAAGAAAATTCTAGTTGGAAAAGGTATGTTAATGACTTTCTTGCTAATGATAAAAAAGCTCAAAGAGTCAGAAAAAAATGGTTGGGCGATCTAAGTGAGAATAGTCAAAGAATTTATGATGCTTGTATTCAAGAATAGGGAGTTATTTCAGTTATCAGTTATCAGTTATTAGGTTGAGGGTGGGTTAGAAGTCAGGAGATTGAGTAGGGTGCGTTAGACGGCCACAATTTAAACTATGAAAGTTATTTAGGAATCCGTCATAACGCACCATTTGAGATTTATCTACAGAAATTTTGTCTATTAGGTGCATAGAAGTTCAAACCTGATATAGAAGCCATTTGAGATCTATTAGACATCTACAGATAAAGAGGGAGTAGGGAACCAACTCCTAACCTATCTTGGGAGGGGGATAATTGATGATTTCTGTAGAGTAATTGATTTTAATTGTTATTATCGGATATATTTTTATTATGTACTTATATCAAATCCACTCGGGTTCGGTATAACAAAACTTTCATCTTCATATTAGCGTGTAAATCTTGATAAATTCTCTTTTCTCCTGAGGACTGACTCCTTTACAAAGATACACTCAGGGATTCTATAAAGAAATTAATTAATATAGAGAGAAAAAAGAAAACTCCTCTATAATTAACTTTGTATTTTTGACCGAATAATTATGACCACAATCAAACAAATATTGACGGGTATTCTGGTAGCAACCTCTGTGTGTGTATTACCCAATCATTCAGTTAATGCAGCATCTCTGATTAACTTTGAACCTGTGGATGGTCGATTTCCTGATGGAAGTTTAACTGTAGATAATATGCCAATTACAAATCAGTTTTCATCCTTGGGTGTAACTTTTGGCATTGATCGTAACCTCGATGGTTTACCCGATGGTGGACTTTTCGCCAATTTAGAGGCGGTTGGCTCTTCAGATGCTGTATCAGGTTTTTTATCAACAATAGGAGGAGGATTTGATATGGCTGCTCCTGGTTTTGAAGAGAGGTTAGGTAGTTTTTTCCTTCGGGGAGTTAGCTCACTAGCTAATGGTGAATCTCTTCTAATTTCTTATACTTCTCCAACAAAAGCTGCATCGGCCGAAATTTGGGATATTGATGGGGAGCCAGCAAGAGGATTTGAACAATGGGAAGTTCAAGCACTGGGATCTGATTTATCTGTGATTGATTCTATTATCAGTCCTGTTGGTAATGATGCCTTAGAATCTTCTCCTTGGCTTTGGTCTTTTGACCGCCCAGAAAAAGATATTCATGCTATTCGTCTAGTCTATAGGGGAAATGCGACTGGTGTGGGACTTGCATTTGATAATTTTTCTCCACTGACAGTAGAAGGTTCTGAACCTGAACCTAATAGTTCAGTTCCCGAACCTACTTCTGCAATAGGTTTATTCGTATTTGGTACTTTTGCTTATCGTTTGAGGAAAGGTTGATAATTTAGGTGTGGGGTACACAGATAAAATCTGCCAATATGTAGGGGCGGGTTTCCCCGTTAAATTAATGAGTTTTCAACTAAAATTCGATCAACCCGCCCCCACACCAAGGATATAATATACATTCGATTTTCTGTGTCAGTTCAGTAGTAGACTGAGAAATCTAATGGGTGTGCGCTAGATTTTGGGGCGGGTTTATTTGATCTGATGCTTAAAGTTGTTAATTGTAATGTGGAACCCGCCCCTACAAAGGGGACTTTGAAGGCTTTCCCCTGCTTTTTAAAAGGAGCGGGGGGATCTAAAGAGAATTTCAAATAACATGATTAACCTACAGCATATTCCGTAAACTGACGCATAAACGGAGAATGAAAACCAATAACAATATCCTGATGAGGCACTCCTGCTTTGACTAACTCCTCACCAAAATCAATTTCTGTACCATTATATTGTAGCCATATTTTCTCTTCTTTAATATCAAAATGTAGAACACATCCATAAACACGGCGATCGCCTGACCAACCTACATTAACAATTTGATAATGATGATTTTTAGTATCAAAAATTAACTCTCTATCCACATCTTTTCTTATGTAGCGATCGCCAGCATATTCTTGAATTACTTTTTGAATTATTTCCCCATATTTATCTACTTTATCTATCGTCCAATTGTCTCCCATTCTGGATGATAAATAATTAATTTAATATCTTGATTTTTAATGACAAGTTGAATTAACTCTAGTTTAAAAAAATCTTCATAAGTTGTCTTAGGAACAGCTAAATATAATTCACGTTCTGGTGCCTTTTGACTTAATACTGTTTTATAATTAATAAACTGCCCTAATGCTTTATGAAATTCAGAAATTGCTGAATTACTAATAAAACTTTTTACTTCAACAGCAATTTTTTCTCCTGCTCTTTCAGCCGTAATGAGTTTCTCTGCACCTAAATAAATATAAATTTCTACTCCACCAAAATCTAAATGCCTCTTTTTCTAATCCTAGTTTTACAGCATTATGAAAAATATCTTTACCGAAATAATTAATAATTAAACAATTAAATAATTAGATCATTCACGCCTTGAAGCCTCCCCTTTCAAGGGAAAAAAAATCAATCTTTTCCTTATTCGTCAATCATCTCCCTTTTAGGGAGAGGTAATTATCAATTATCAATTAATGAACAGGCATATTTTCAGTTATCAGTTATTAATTAAATTATTAGTTCAGTAGTAGACTGTATCGGTTCAGTAGTTCAGTAGGGTGCGTTAGACGCTTACAAAAAACTAGGTTTTGTTTGTAAAATATTAGCTTGCGTCGTAACGCACCACTGACTAGGGTTAGTTTTAAGTGGTGCGTTAGGAACGTAACGCACCCTACTAGACTGAGGTTAATACACTATTTTAAGCTTGAGGCGGCACTACTAGACTGTATCGGTTCAGTAGGGTGTGTTAGACCCTGACAAAAAACTAGATTTTGTTTGTAAAATATTAGCTTGCGTCGTAACGCACCACTAGATTAGGGTTAGTTTTAAGTGGTGCGTTAGGAACGTAACGCACCTACTGGACTACTACTGGACTACTACTGGACTACTGGACTTTTGCCTTTTGCGTAGGGCTATACCTTACATCGACGCGCGGTTATGAGGAGAATCTAAATCTATCTCTGGACCAACTGGCACAATTTTAGTAGGATTAACCTTAGGATGACTCATGTAATAATGGCGCTTAATATGGTCAAAATTACAAGTTTCTTTTACCCCTGGATACTGATAAATATCCTTCAAATAATTCCCTAGATTTGGATATTCCCAAATATGACGTAAATTACACTTGAAATGAACATAATAAACCGGATCGAAACGAACCAAAGTAGTAAACATACAAATATCAGCTTCAGTTAGGCGATCGCCACACAAATAACGTTGTTTTGACAATACATTTTCCCAACTATCTAAAGCTGCAAATAAATCTTTTACTCCTTCATCATAAGCCAACTGAGAACCTGCAAAACCTGCTCGATAAACACCATTATTAATAGGTTGGTAAATCTTATCAATAGTTTCTTCAATCTGATCGTATAAATCTTCAGGACATAAATTTACATCATTTTTAGCAATACCACTAAACTGAGTATCAAACATCCGAATAATTTCACGAGATTCATTATTAACAATTTTACCTGTTTGTTTATCCCAAAGTACAGGTACAGTCACCCTACCACTATAATTTGAATCTGCCTGAAGATAAAGTTGCCAAAGATAACTATTATTATTAATAGTATCAGGAATCGACCCTAATTCATCAGTAAATTCCCAACTATTTTGGTCAATTACAGCACCTACAACTGACAAACCAATAGCATCTTCTAAACCCTTTAATTTCCGGATAATAGCAGTTCGATGTGCCCAAGGACAAGCCCAAGAAATGTATAGATGATAACGTCCTGCTTCTGCCTTAAAACCACTAGAACCATCTGCTGTAATTTTATTCCGAAAAGTGGTTTGAGGCCGAATAAATCTACCTTGAGAATCTTCTTGTTCCCGTTCAGAAATCCACTTACCATCAATTAAAATACCTAAACCCATTTTTACCTCCTAAAAGATAATCACATCATATCAATTAACTGTCAGTTTTCTTAGACTCTTTTCTTGCCTTTAATGACTCTAGATTTTTTTTGACAATAGCAATAGCTTCTTGGTTTCCTTCTTGGAGATATAATTGTCCTGCCTGCAATAAATTTGCTACACTTTCATCATCTTGACGTAGATTAGCAAAAGCTAAACCTCGATTATGATAAGCTTCAGCAATATTAGAATTATTTTGTATAGCTTCAGTAAAATTATTGATAGCTTGTTGATAATTTCCTAATTGAAAAGCTTCACATCCTTGTTGAAAATTTACTGCTGCTTCTGGTGGTATTAATTCAGATTTTGATATGGGTTCTGTAAATAGGACAGAAATACTTCCTTGCCCACGATAAGCATATATCATTGCACCAATACCAATGCTAGTTATTAATCCAAAAAAAATTAGCCAAGTCAAAAAATTTGCGATTTCCATACAGATAATGATATAGTTCTAAGTACATTAAACCATAACATTTTAAAGTTTAATTATAAATAACTTGAGCTAGTAATTATCACTCTTGGTGAGATACATATTTGGGATGTTAGGTAATAGGTTATTTCAGTTATCAGTTATCAGTTATCAGTATATTGTACTGACTTAGGACGGTTGAAATACTCAAGTTTATTTTTTTATTCTCTTTAAAGGCGAGGGTTTAAACCTAATTTAATGATGATAAGTGGTCGTGAAAAATTAATTATACAGTAAGCATTCAGCGTTCAGCTAACAGCTAGCCTCCTGAGGAGGAACTACGTTTTTTCCTAACGGAATGCTCCGCAAACATGTCGCGCAGCGTTAACGAAGTTGTGCGTTAGCTAAACAGCTTTATTTCCTTTAACAGAGGAAAAAGCAATTTAGAGATTTCATAGAATTAAAAGTATGGTTCAATAATTGATAATTGATAATTGATAATTGATAATTGATAATTACCTCTCCC